>JACREA010000061.1 GCA_016218465.1 Nitrosomonadales bacterium
AATTTTGCGCAGCCCTTCTACTGCCATAACTTTTACGGACAGCCAGCTCAGATAGAGAACTGCAAGCAGCGCGCCGATCCGATGCATCCAGTGAATTGCCGTCAGCTGTTCAACAGATAGCGGTGTTGCGGAGTAAGTCCGGCTGTATGAAAAATCCATCGGCGGCAGCAGTGAGCCTTTGCAGAGAGGAAAATCAGTACAGGCAAGTGCGGCAAAATTGGAACTCACCCAACCGCCGAGCATTATCTGAACCAGCAGCAGCACAAAACCAAGCAATGAAAAAGTGCGCCATTTCCGCCCGTCCGCAGCTCCAACAGCACCAAGCGGTGTCATCTGGCTCAGCGCAATCCACATCAATAATGTCAGCATGGCAATCCCGCCCGCCAGATGCACCGAGACAATGACGGGTCGCGGCAGATGGTAAAAAGACCAAACACCGAATATCGCCATAAACACCATTAGAACCAGATACAAGGTTGGAAGCAATGGCGATTGCCGCAACTCCTTGCGCTTCTTCCACGAAAGTGCGCAAACTGCGACAGCCAGAATACCCAGCAGCTGTACCACTTGGCTATGCAGCTTCCACTGCCATGAAGTATGTCCGCGCGCAGCTCCGGTTTGAGGCTGCTGCCTTTCCTTCAACGCGTTTTCCTCATAGCAGGCAGGCCAGTTGGAACAGCCAAGGCCGGCATCCGAAAGCCGGGCATAAGCACTCAGGACAACGGCAAAAAAAGTGAGCAAACAAGTCGCCAGAACCAGCTTTAAATACATGTGTTATTTACCTGGTGTGCCATTGAAAAATTGTATCACTTCAAACCAAATAATCCATTAGCCTGTCATTCCCGCGCAGGCGGGAATCCAGCAAGGACAAACATCCCGCGAAGCGGACAAAACCGCAATGTTGCCCCGCTACGCGGGAATGACGCAGTTTTTTGCTAATGAACTATTTGGGTCCAAGCGAGACGCCAAACCCAGCGAATCAACTGTTTTTATTTTGGACAGCCGCTATTATTAACGCTTCGGTCTGGCATGGTGGTTTTACAAAATATTGCGCCATCCAGAATGGTGTTGCGCAAATCGGTACCAATCAGTGTTGCCTCAGTAAGATCGACGCGCGTGAGGTTGGCATTGTCCAAAAGAGCCATGATAAATACCGTCCCTTTTGCATTGGCGCCTGTCAGATCGGCTCCTTTAAGATTGGCCAGTGAACAATCTGCGCCCGCCAGGTTGGCTTCCCTGAGATTGGCATCCGGCAAGGAGCTTTCTGACAGATTGGCTTTGGCAAGATTTGCATGCGACAAGTTTGCACCAGTCATATATGTTTCGGACAAGTTGGTTCCTGACAGGTTGGCGCCGGATAAATCTGCTTTTATCAGGTTAGCCTCCGTGATTCTGTCGGCGCTCAAGTTGGCGCCCGACAGATTGGCGCCCGACAGATTGGCACCAGATAAATTTGACTTGGTCAGATCAACACCGGAAAGATTGGCGCCTTGGCAATTTGTTTTTCGTTTGATCTGGCAACCATTGACAGTTTGCTGTGCCTCAACTGAGGAGGCAAACAATACCGCAATAATAAATGTCCCGCATGCAAAATATCTCACTGAATTTCCCTTACCATTAATAGCGATTTCAATCGGCGGCAGTCTCATGATTGCCAAACTGTCATGTAGAATACCACCATCGTGATGACTTTCCGCAAGGACAAGCGCACAACATAGCCGTTTGCTTCCTCAATCAGAAAACCTGCTGCACACCGGAAATATCCAAATACCTGACATGGGAAATATATCGTGTTGATTCAACTAGCCATCATGGGAATGCTGGCGGCGCTGCTGCCTCTGTCTATCGTCTGGGTATCAAATGACACCGACAAATACCGCAAGCTGATATGGGTCACGCTATTTCTCACGTTCGATTTGATCATGTTCGGCGCATTCACCCGGCTGACCGATTCCGGTCTCGGATGCCCTGATTGGCCCGGCTGTTACGGGCAGGCCAATCCGCTGCAGGCACATGCTGACATCAGCGCCGCCGAAACCGCGATGCCGACTGGCCCGGTGACCGTCATGAAAGCATGGATCGAAATGATACATCGCTACTTTGCCATGGGTATCGGTGTGTTGATCGTCTCGATGATGGTGATCGCATGGCGCAAGTGGCTGCAATCAGGCCGCAAGGAAAGCCGTTTTTCGCCGGTATTCCCAACGGTCATATTTGCATTCGTTTGCCTTCAGGGCGCTTTCGGCGCATGGACCGTCACGATGAAACTGCAACCGGTCATCGTGACTACTCACCTGTTGCTGGGCATGTCGTTACTCGCACTTTTGACCTGGTTTGGCGCTCGCCAAAGCAATCACCCTCCGGTATCAAAATTGGCAGCTTCGCTGCTCATACCGGCGGCACTGGCTGCCGCGCTGCTGGTGATCCAGATCGCGCTCGGAGGCTGGGTCAGCACTAACTATGCGGCTCTGGCCTGCACGGATTTCCCGCTATGTCAGGGATCTCTATTTCCACAAATGGATTTTGCCAACGGCTTCACGTTATGGCGTGATTTGGGCATGACTGCCAAAGGCGAATATCTGCCCTTCCCAGCATTGATCGCAATCCACTGGACGCATCGCGCTTTCGCTTTTGTCGTGATTTTGATGGTTGCCAGCGTGGCATTTGCCGCACTCAAAATTGAAGGACTGCGCAATACCGCACGCTCGCTTCTGGTCATGATTGCGCTGCAATTTACCACCGGCGCTTTGACTGTATTCCTGGACTTTCCGCTGGTATTGGCCGTCATGCATAATGGCGGCGCGGCACTTCTCCTGCTGTTGCTGGTATCGTTAAATTATAAAATTCGATCCGCATCCAAAACCGCATAGCTGACCTTGTATTGCTTACTTCGGGGCCGCCTTCATGTCAGGCTTTTTCGGGGAAACATGGGTCAATCTCACATTGAGCGCTTCGCTTTTTTCAGTGACATAATCGCTGCCTTGATCAAAGCGCCATACCCAAGCCCCGGCACGTCTGGTTTTGAACGTTGTATCAGTCCAGTATTTACCGGCCTGAGATTCCGGGAAATAGGCTTTTGGAAGAGTCGGTCCGGGAAGAGGGATGCTGGTGTCTACGATGGTGTTCAACTCAAAACGACTTGGCAGATACCAATCATTTAGGCCGCAAAGTTTTATTGCATTAACCGCCTTGATATAGGAATCGGTATCGCAATTGCTGCCGGTACATACCCCACCCTTGTCCTTGCCCGCGTAACCGCCATTGGTATTTTGATCGGGATCGTACCAACTGTAAGTATTATTGACGTTCTGCAAACCGGACTCGGGAGTTTTTACTTCCCAGGTCAGACCTGATTGATTATCACGCACACATGCCCATGGTTTTTTGACATAGTCGCTGCCGTCATTCTCACTGCCATCCTGATTAATACGAGTCATGTTGAATACGAATGGCTTGGGATTGGGCGTATCGCCGCAACCGGTTAATAAAACGGAACACAGCATCAGCAAAATAATGCTGTTGTACGAAAAGGTGGAGTTCTTTGGCAGCATGCTATTTTTGACCTTGGTTAGTTGGCGAAGCCGGAAATAATTTTTGACAATCTCTCGTGGCGAGGCCTTGCATTATCATTTAATCGCATTCATTGTTCAATGCAGGAGGAGACTATGACATTGAACGCATCAGGGATACCTCTTTAAAACCCTGCGAATTCCGGCTTCCAGCCAATCAGCTGCCTGAATTGCCCCTTCTGGAAGAACCGGCTCTGGTCGCGGGACATTCCATATCCCTCTCAGCAAATCTTCAATCTTTCCCCTTCCCAAATCATCTCGCGGCACTTCACGGCACAGGCCGTGCTGTTGCAGCCATTCAATCAGGGCGGGCGATTCCGGCCAGTCGGCGCGGTTGACATAGAGCACCGGTACGCCGCTGCACGCAGCTTCGACGAAACTGCCGTAGCCCGGCTTGCAGATCAGTGCATCACTGCTGGCGAGCAGGTCGCTGAAACTCATCGGCAAGGATTCGATGACGATAGCATCGGGATGTTCGACCTGCCAGCTCTGCTGTACCAGCCAGCGCACTCCGGCTATGCGCGGCCAGCGTTCGATAGGCAGGCGGCTGGCAATACCGCCCAGGCTGACCAGCACCAGCTTCTCTTCCTTCGACAACCTCAAGTGACGATCAAGCTCATCGCGCCGGTTATTGCCAACATCGGCGATGGGTGCAACAGTAACAAGATTTGGCAGACGCTCCATCGCCATGCAGGGTGTGGCGCGCAGAAAGGCATCGGCACTGGCGTAACAGGATTGGATCTGCATGGCGATGGCGTCATCGCCGCAATAGTGGCGGTAGATTTCCGCCCAGTTCAGCGAACACAGCGCTGCATTCGGAATGCCTGCCCGCTGCGCTCCCGCCAGCGGCAGATAACCGACGTTGGACAACACCATGTCCGCGCCGAGCTCGTGCAGCAGACCTGCCTCCTCGGCGACGTGCGCATCCCGATCAGAATGAAAGGCGCGATAGGCCGCGCAACTCTCCTCGACGAGAACATCCAGCGCCGAAGACATCACCATGCCGATATCGCCCTCGCTGGGCAGATGCGCGAACGGCACATGGATGCGCGAACGCAAATGTGCAAGCGGCACGGTAGAGCGCACCGTCAGGCGCAGCTGCGGCATCCGCTGATGCAGCAGATTCAGGATCGGCGCTGTCTGCGCGACATGGCCGAAACCGTGGCCGGAGATGGAGACGACGAGGTGGCAGTTCATTTCATGGGATTGGATTGTCACTCAAAAATAATTCAAGCCCCTTTAGCTCGTCGAATCAAATTAGATGCGAATCAGCACAGAAGTAGCTTCCGGAGGATTAGAGTAGCTCAGCGTAACTTTATCTTTTTTGGCATTGGTGTCGACACCAAACTCAAACGTGCCACTTCGCATATCCCCCCATACTGACGTCTCGGTGAAAACATTGCCGGTGGTTTGAAGGCGAGCACGATATACTGTTGTGGAAATGAAAAATCCATTTGCGTCCTGTGAAAACTCAAACGTTCCGTTGTAGTAGGTGCTATCACCGTCAAAGTATCCAATGTATGTTCCATCCGCGCGTAGAAATATATCCTCTCCCTGGTCTCCCGTTTCTGTTGGTTCGGCATCATGATGCCAATGACCGATGATCGATTCCGAAGTACCGGGTTCGGTTCGCCTCCATCGGAAAGGTCGAGATGGATCGCTATGGAAGCATCCCCAGAATAACGTATCAGCATCAGGGAGTTGGTAAGGTTTATTTTCATAAACTACATACCAAAAGCCGTCTCCACTTTGCGTGTCCTGTGCAATCTGAACAACCGTTCCGTCACCAGCCTTCCACAACCCGATAAACCGACTGTCTAAAGCCATTTCATGTTCCTTTCTCGAATGAGCACAATTACGTTCAAGACCGCGTGCAGGTTTCCAAAGCCAAGTAGAGATGAAAATTCTTACCTACATTTCATATCGCGCAGCTCTCTGTCTCCCTCAATTGCTTCAGATATTCCTCCACTCTTTCGCGCAATGTCTCCGGTGCGGTGACGATGTCATGCACCAGCGCGAACAAGGGATAGGCGCTCCACTCGAACAGGTGATATTTTTCCACCATCTGCAAGGTATGCACCCCCTCGCCGGAAATGTCCGACCATTCGCCGCGAACCAGTTGCTGCCCGAGCGCATGGTGATGTGAGCCCGCACTCGTCGCAGTCGTCAACAGATCGCCCAGTCCGGCATAACTGAATGGCGTGTGCATCTGCCCGCCGAACGATTGCACGATGCCCGACAGCTCTGCGATCGCGGCGACCATCAGATGCCCCCGCATGTTGTCGCCCAGTTTCAGCTCATCCGCCACGCCGAACATGATCGCATACACATTCTTCAGGATCACCGACCAGCTCCTGCCGTGCATATCCGCCGCCTGCTGGCAGACCAGAGTGCTGCCCCGGAACAGGCTTTCAATCACTTCAAAATCAGCTGCCTCGGATAACACCACATCGGCAAACCCGTGCTGCCCCGTTGCGAGCTCCTTCGAGATCATCGGGCCATACACCACGCCGTAGTGGTGTTTGCCGGCAAACACATGCTCGAACACCTGCGCTGCCGTCCGCCCCGATTCATCCAGCCCCTTCGCGATGGTCAGGCACAGGCTGTCTTTCGCAAGATACGGCGCGATGCGGCTGGCGATCTCATCATGCGGATTCACCGGCAGGCAGAACAGGATCACCTGCGCCTCGGCGACCTCTTCCTCCAGCGTCGCTTTGGCTCCCTTCACCACCGTGCCCATGTTCCAGATGCGCACATCGTGACGCGCCGCCAGCAGATACTCCATGGCATGCCCCATCTTGCCGTAGCCCAGAATCAATACGCGTTGTTTCATACTTGCACCTCGTTTAGACAGATGGACGATATCCTAAATTGAAAAAGTTCGCGAATGCGTGTTAACTCAACCTGACCACCTTGGATCGACCTTCTTGGGCTCGTAAGCAATTGCCGGACAAAATGCTATACTTTTCGTATAGTACGAATACGGCGTGCATTGCATGCCGCGAGCGCTCCCGGAACTATTTCATGACCACGAGAGGTCCAGCATGTCCAACGCAGATAAAACAACGATCAAGGTTCGCGCCTATTCCGGCGATGCGAATAACGTTGCTCCGCAAAACAACCTCACCGAAGAACAGAACAACGCGTTGGAGCTGGTGAAGAAAACCGCCCAGCTTGAAGAAGAAAAGAAAAAATCGCTCGAACACCTGAAGACGATCGAGCAGCTTCGGGAAATTCTCAAACAGGAACAGGCAAAAGCGGCAGAGATGGCAAGGAAGATAGCCGGACTGGAGGCCAAGGTAAAAGATTCGACCGGGCCGGAGGCCAAAGCAAAAGAATTCGCCGCGCTGGAAGCCAAGGTAAAAGAATTGACTGAGGTACTCGGCAAGATTTCAGGTATCGCCGCTGCGGGAAAAGCGGGTTAGCTCACTCTATACCCTTGGGATCCTTGGTGTTGCTAAAATAAATCACTCTGACCTATGGTGTTCGCTCGCGTTGAGAGGAAAGCAAAGGTCTGTTTGGTGAAGTAACGATCAGTCATGGAAAGTCTCCTTTGCAAGAAATGCAACCACTGCATTTGCCAGTTCTTCCGGTGCTTCTTCCTGCACAAAATGTCCCACCGTATCCAAGCGCACGGTCTGTGAATTCGGGAAGGCACTCAGCCAGCGCTGCAATTCTTTCTCGCGGAACGCGATGTCCTTCATGCCCCATACGAAAAGTGCAGGTTTATCTCTTAGCGCGGAGATTTTGCTCCATATCTGCGCCAGCCACGGAGTAGAGGCGACGATCTGTTTCGGGAACACATAACAACCCTTGCGATCCTCCGCCGTGGGCAGGGCGCGCAGATAATGCTGGTGCGCT
>JACREA010000062.1 GCA_016218465.1 Nitrosomonadales bacterium
GATCCGGTGCGCATTCTGCGGGCGGCACGGTTTGCAGCGCGCTTCGGTTTCGACATCGCGCCTGAGACGCAGGCGCTGATGCGCGGCATGGTGGCAAATGGCGAAGTGGATGCATTGGTGGCGGAGCGCGTCTGGCAGGAACTGACACGCGGCTTGATGGAAAACAAACCGTCGCTTTTTTTTGAAACGCTGCGCAGTTGCGGTGCGCTGGCAAAAATTATTCCCGAAGTGGACGCGCTGTTCGGAGTGCCTCAACCGGAAAAATATCACCCCGAAATTGATTGCGGAGTGCATACCATGCAGGTGGTGGACGATGCGGCGCAACACGGCTATACGCTGGAGGTGCGCTTTGCCGCACTGGCTCATGATTTGGGCAAGGGCACCACGCCCAGGGATGTGCTGCCGCAACACATCGGGCACGAACTGCGCAGTGTGGAGTTGGTGAAGAAGCTTTCGCAGCGGTTGCGCGCATCCAGCGAATGCCGTGATCTGGCTCTGTTGGCCGCGCGCTACCACAGCGACATACATCGTGCAGTTGAATTGCGCGCCGAAACCATAATCAATTTATTCCAGTCAACGGATGCGTGGCGCAGGCCGGAACGTTTCGTCCATTTGTTGCATGCCTGCGCTTCGGATGCACGCGGGCGTACCGGGCACGAAAAGGATGATTATCCGCAGGCCGGTTACCTGTTGGAGCTATTAGGCGCGGCACGCGCGGTGGATGCGGGTGAAATTGCCAGGCAATGTGCCGATGTCAATGCAATTGCTGTCGCAATACATCAGGCGCGCATCATGGCGATAAAAGCACTGGTGAAGGCGCGGGGCAGGGAATAGTGGAATTCAATACAGGAATTGCAATGTGCATACTGACGCGTTACACATCAGGCAGCAAATGAGCGCATGGTTATGAGCGAGTCTTTAAATTTCTCCAAAGGCTCCGGTTTGCCAAATAAATACCCCTGATAGCGCTTGCATCCAGCCTGCTCAAGGAAATCGCGTTGCGCCTGTGTTTCAACGCCCTCGGCAATTGATTCCATGTTCAAATTATTGGCCATGCCGATAATGGTTTGAACGATCACTGCATCGGAGGATTTTATGCCGATGTTGCGCACGAATGATTGGTCGACCTTTAATTGGTCGAGCGGAAGCTGCGACAGGTAAGAAAGCGATGAATAGCCTGTCCCGAAATCGTCCATGGAAAATCGCACCCCCAAATGCTTTAGCGCATGCATCTTGGCTACGGTATCGGTAACATCGACAAGCACCATGCTCTCGGTCAACTCAAGCTTGAGACGCGACGGTTTTATGCCTGTTTGTTTGATCAGATTATCCACTTGCGCGACGAAATCCGGCTGGTGGAATTGCCGCGCGCTGACATTGACTGCAAGCTGCAAATTACGGGTTTGCGGGTGGTCCTCCCAAAGTTTGATTTGCTTGCATGCAGTTTCCATCACCCATTGCCCGATGGGCAGGATGAGTCCGGTTTCTTCAGCTATTGTGATGAATTGGCCAGGGAAAACCATGCCCATCTCCGGGTGCATCCAACGCAACAGGGCCTCAGCGCCAACCGGTTGATTATTTGCATCAACCTGTACCTGGAAAAACAAGTGCAGTTGCTGTTGTTCAATCGCCAATCTGAGGGCATGCTCCAATTCGCTTCGCGCCTCGAGCGCAGCTTGCGTGTGAGGATCATAGAAGCGCACGGTGTTGCGCCCGGCATTCTTTGCCTGATACATCGCGGCATCGGCGCGCTTGTGGACTTCCTCAATGGTTATCAACCCGTTGCCGAACATCGTTACACCTATGCTGGCGCTGCATTTGTAGGCCAATTGATTCAGCTGATACGGTTGACTGAGTGCGATTGATATTTTTTCGGCAATCATCGATGCCTGTTCCGAGGCGGATTTTTCGTTCTCGCTCAACTCGCCCAAAAGCACCACAAACTCATCGCCGCCCAGCCGCGCCAGAGTATCGGACACGCGCACACAGGCTTTTAATCGATTCGCCACTTCTATCAAAAGCAAATCGCCCATCCCATGGCCTTTGGTGTCATTAAGCGTTTTGAAGTTATCCATATCCAGGAACATCAGTGCCCGATATTGCTTGGTGCGGTTCGATAGCGCGATCGCATGTTCAAGACGATCCTGGAATAATCGGCGGTTGGGCAATTCGGTGAGCGGGTCGGAATAAGCGAGTTGGTAAACCGTCTTCTCGCTCTCATCGGCGAGTTGGTTCAGTTCGCGTGCGCTCTTGGAGACGGTTCTCAAGATCAGCAGAGCATCTGCCAAAATTATCAGCGTGATAAATATCAGATTTAACTCGACGCGCCCCTGCACCTGTTCGATATCATCAGCTTGCGCGGCGGTTATTCTGGCAGCAAGCCCTTTGTATTCCTGTTCCGCATCTTCCGAGGTATGCGCAAGCTGTTCGGAAAACGATCTATCGATGCCCTTTACCATGCGATCAATTTGAAATGCCGCAGAGCTGTTATTTGCCAGCGAATACGTGGCAAGCGCATCGCGGTATTGCTTGCCGATAAATTGATGTGAATCGAGAATTGATTTCAGATCGGCAGCTTTGTTTTCTTCGTGCGCGCCCAGAGCCGAGGCAAACATTGCTTCAAGTGAATTGCGCACCACAGCTTCATGATGCATAAAATCCTTCAAGTGTATTTGCATATCTTGCGCGTCATGGCCGCGTAACAGGATGTTTTTCCAGTCTCGCATCTGGGAACCGAAAGCAGTCTGTGCGTGATGGGCATTGTCGATCTGGTCATTCTTCGATGACAAAACCGCAACGTTGTGATGCAGGGTCGTTTCAAGGCTGTCAATATTGCGGTAAAGGTAGTACAAGCTGAACAACAACACGCAAGGAAAAAAGGCCAGCACCAGCAACAGAGTATATTGGTTGCGGCGTGCTTTAGTATTGTTGGGAATCCATTTTTCCATCTTCAACTTGTCTCCGTAATCTTGTTTCCTTGCAACACAATATACATCCAAAAATATTGTCCGGCTGCCATCGGCCAAATAAGCTGCCGTAAGATTTTCGGATTTTCTAAGGGAGGCTTTAAGCCTGGTTTATAGCTAACCTCCCCCATTTGCTGCCCGTATTATCTGCGCAACCTGTTTAATAATTGCAACATATCGCACTAATTGAGTAATGTACATATGCAAAATTGGCTTAGAGCGGGCCGGTTAAATATTGTGATTGCCATGTGGTTTTATAACGAGCGAGTCAAGTCACCGCGGGTAAAGCCTGACAATGGACTCGCTTCTCCTCCTATAGGGCTCATGAAGAGTTTTTTACCCAGCGCAATTACCTTGAACAGTTCACCCATCTCTGCCGGGCTGGTGAGTTTTTGCATTTGCGAAGAAAGCGGCAAGTAGTCGCGCAGATTTTCCGGCGAAGTATCCTGTAACAGTTCAGTGATACCGCAGTTGATCAGGAAGAACGCTTGGCTGGTGTAGCCCAGCAGCTCTAACCCCGTATCAATGCCGCATTCGGCGATGCCGGTGAAATTCACATGCGCGGTGATGTCCTGCAAGCCTGGCAGAAAGAACGGGTCGTCATGCGCATAGTGGCGATAGTGGCACATCAGCGTGCCACTATTGCGTTGCGGATGATAAAACTCGCGTGACCCGAAGCCGTAGTCGATGAACAGCATTGCGCCTTGTTTCAGGCAATTAGCCAAACTGTTGACCAAGCCGTGCGCGGCGAGGCTGATTTCGCTGACATAATCGTCCGGCACATTGATCTGTTGGGCGGCATGCAACAAGGTTGAATCACTGATGGCGCGCTCTTGCCAGAGGAAACCGTTTTCGTTCATTGCCACGCCGCGCTCGTTGATTGAGCTGTCCCGCCAGTGCACCAGGTGCACGGGTAATGCGTCGAGTACTTCGTTGGCGATGATTGCGCCGCTGAAACTTTCCGGCAATTCATCCAGCCAATGTACCCGATCCATCAGGTGCGGCAGTCTTTCTTTCATGAGAATTTGCTGGCGAGCGCGCAAGTCGGCACTCACCTCAAGAATTGCGTAGCTGTCCGGCAGGTTGCCGAGTTTCTCCAATTCGGCAAGCATATCAATCGCCAGCTTCCCGCTGCCCGCGCCCAGTTCCATGACATGCGGCGCGCAGTTCGTCATGATTTCTGCCATTTGCCGCGCCAGCGTGCGACCGAACAGCGGCGACAGTTCCGGAGCGGTAACGAAGTCGCCCGCTTCGCCGAACTTGTGCGCTCCTGCCGTGTAATAGCCCAATCCGGGCGCATACAGCGCCAGCTCCATATAGCGCGAAAAGGAAATCCAGCCGCCTTGTGCGGTGATTTCACGCCGGATTAATTCGACCAGGCCTGCGCTGTGACGAGCGGCTTCCGGGCTGGGTGAAGGTAGAGGAGACGGCATGGTCAGGTATAATTCGCAAAGGAGACGAGTTTAACGGAGCGGGAGTCTAATGGAACAGGAGATGCAAGGCAAAGCGGTGCTGGTGACAGGGGGGGCGAAACGTGTCGGCGCGGCGATATGCCGCCGCCTGCACGCGGCAGGCGCACAGATCGCCGTGCATTACCGCAGCTCCGAGCAAGAGGCGCTGGCTTTTCAAAAGGAACTGAACGCACTGCGTCCGAAAAGTGCGGCTGCGTTTCAAGCTGATCTGCTCGACCAGAATGCGATGCCCCAACTGGTGCACAAAGTTATCAAAAAATTCGGGCGGCTGGATGCCTTGATAAACAACGCTTCCAGCTTTTATGCCACGCCGTTGGCGGAAGTGGACGAACAGCAATGGAATGACTTGCTCGGCACCAATCTGCGCGCTCCGCTGTTTCTTGCCCAAGCGGCAGCGGCTGAATTGCGCCGTCAGCATGGTTGTATTGTGAATATCGCGGACATCCACGCCGAACGCCCGATGCGCGGCTACCTGCTGTATAGCGTTGCCAAGGCCGGGCTGGTTGCACTTACCCGCGGACTGGCGCAGGAAATGGCGCCGCAGGTGCGTGTCAATGCGATCGCGCCCGGTGTAATCATCTGGCCGGAAAATTCAAACTGGCACGACGATGAGCAGCGCCGCAAGATCGTGGCGCATACCCTGCTCAAGAGAGAGGGCGAACCGGACGATGTTGCGCGCGCTGTGCAATTCCTGATAAAC
>JACREA010000063.1 GCA_016218465.1 Nitrosomonadales bacterium
GGGGAACAATCCGTTCAACCCGGCGATGGTCGGCTACGCGGTGCTGATCATTTCGTTTCCGCAGCAAATAACGAAATGGCTGGCACCGCACGGACTGGTGCAGGCAGAACTCGGTTTCCTGAACCAGATGGGCTATATTTTTGCCGGCGTTCTGCCGCTCGGCCTCAAACTGGATGCCGTCACGATGGCCACCCCGCTGGATACGTTAAAGACCCGCCTGGCCCTCGATGAGCAGGTCAAACAGATTCTCGATCTGCCCATCTTTGGCAACCTTGCCGGTCATGGCAGCGAAATGGTGGCTTTGGGTTTTGTGGCGGGTGGAATCTACCTGCTCGTGTCGCGCATCATCACCTGGCACATTCCGGTCGCCTTTCTCGGCACGCTGTTTGTTACCGCCGGTATTTTCCATCTGGCCGACCCGGCCCACTACGCCGCACCGCTGTTCCACTTGTTCTCGGGTGCCGCGATGATCGGCGCATTCTTCATACTCACCGATCCGGTCAGCAGCCCGACCACGCACAAGGGCAAACTGATTTTTGCGGCAGGAGCGGGGCTGCTCACTTTCCTGATTCGCGCTTTCGGTGGCTTTCCTGACGGTGTGGCGTTCGCCACACTGCTGATGAATATCTGCGTACCGCTGATTGATGCATACACCCAGCCTCCGGTATTTGGCAGGAAAGGCAGGCGATCATGAGCCGCGCCACGGCACAGGCATCTTTCTACACCGCGTTCAACCTGCTGCTTTTCGCGCTGGCCGGCACAACCGTGCTGGCTTTAACTTACGACCTGACGCATGACACCATCGCACGCAGCATAGAAAAAGAGAAGCTGAAGCTGATTGCGCAAATCGTGCCACCCACGGCTTACGACAACGACATCATGAAGGACACTGCGCAACTGGCGGCTGATAAAATGCTGGGGAGCGATGGGCCGACCACCGCCTATCGAGGCCGCCTGAACAATCAACCGTCCATCGCGGTAATACAGGCCGCCGCTCCCGGCTATAGCGGCAAGACCCAGTTGATTATCGCCATATACCGCGACGGCAGGATCAGCGGGGTGCGTGTGGTGTCGCACAGGGAAACCCCGGGATTGGGCGATTACATCGAAATCGCCAAGAGCAACTGGATCACCGGTTTCGACGGCACCTCGCTGGAAAGCCTCAAGGAAAGCGAGTGGAAGGTCAAAAAGGACGGTGGTAAATTCGACTACATGGCAGGCGCCACCGTCACGCCGCGTTCAATTGTAAAGGCGGTGCACAAGGCTTTGCAGTACTTCGCGCTGCATCGCGATGAACTGTTTGCGCAAGCTCCATCCGAAAAAGCGCCCGGCAAGGAGGACAAAAAATGACCGCTCAGGAATTCAAGGACATCTTATACAACGGGATATGGAAACAGAACACCGGCATCGTGCAACTGCTCGGCCTGTGTCCGATCCTGGCGGTGAGCAACTCGGTAGTGAACGCGGTAAGCCTTGGGCTGGCGACCACGCTGGTAATGGCCTTATCCGGTGCGGTGATCGCGCCGATTAGACAATTCGTCCCGAAAGAGACGCGTATCCCGGTGTTCATCCTGATCATCGCCGTGCTTGTAACTGTTGTGCAGTTTGTCATGAACGCCTATATGTATGCGCTGTATGTAGTGCTGGGAATATTCATCCCGCTGATTGTCACCAACTGTATCGTGTTGGCGCGCGTCGAAGCCTTTGCCTCCAAAAATCCCGCTCTGGAATCCGCTCTGGACGGCACTGCAATGGGGCTGGGACTGACCGCGGTGCTGGCGGTGTTGGGTGGCATCCGCGAAATTTTCGGGCGCGGCACTTTGCTTTCCGGCATCGACATGGTGTTCGGCGAAACGGCGAAATCCCTGGTGATTACGGTCGTGCCGGATTATCACGGCTTCCTGCTCGCCATCCTGCCGCCCGGTGCGTTCATCACACTGGGCATGCTGATTGCGTCCAAAAACTGGTTGAACCTGCGCGCCGAGCGCAAAGCGAGCGGCGCGAATGCCCGCGTCACGCCGATTGAAGGCGGTCACAGCCCTGCCTCTCACGGATGAATGCAAACAAACGGCGCGTGGCGGATCACGCAGGCAATCGGCAAAGCAGAAGCGCGCAAATTTTTACGCGCCTGCAAGCTGCAAATCCGCATCCCGCCACCGAACTGGAATATTCCAGACCTTTCGAGCTGCTGGTGGCAGTGCTGCTCTCGGCGCAGGCCACCGATGTCAGCGTCAACGCCGCCACGCGGCAACTGTTCCCTGTCGCCAACACGCCGCAGGCCATGCTCAATCTCGGCGAGGAAAAATTGCGCGAATATGTGCAGCGCATCGGGCTGTATAAAACCAAGGCAAAACATCTGATGCAGACCTGCCGCCAGTTGGTTGAACAGCATGACGGCATCGTTCCGCAAACTCGCGAAGCGCTGGAAGCCCTGCCCGGCGTTGGGCACAAGACTGCCAACGTGATCCTCAACACCGCCTTCGGACTACCCACCATCGCGGTGGACACGCATGTCTTCCGCGTTGCCAACCGCACCGGCCTCGCTCCCGGCAAGACCGTGCTGGAGGTGGAGAACAGGCTCCTCGAAATTGTTCCTGATGAATTCAAGCATAATGCGCACCATTGGCTGATCCTGCACGGCCGTTACATCTGCCAGGCACGCAAGCCAAAGTGCGGCATATGCCCCATCAACGACCTGTGCGAATACGAAGATAAGGTGTTCTAGTGTTGTTCAATCCATCGCGCGATGAAGCGCGCAACTTCCTGTTCGAATCATGGCGCAAGCGCAGGACAGGCGCACTGCTGACGCCGCTCGAGGACCTCGTCGCACAACTCATCGACAAGCATCCCGAATTTCATGCCGTGCTGGAGAATCCCGATCGCCATCAGGATCAGGACTACCTGCCGGAGCACGGAGTAACCAACCCGTTCCTTCACCTGATGATGCACCTTACCATCGAGGAGCAAATCTCCATCGATCAACCTGCGGGGATACGCGCGCACTTCACTCGCCTGACGCGGCAATTCGAATCGGAACATGATGCGCAGCATCGCATGATGGAATGCTTGGGCGAAATGATCTGGCAGGCGCAACGCAATGCAACCCAACCGGACGCGGCGATTTATTTTGCCTGCCTTGATGAACAACAAACTGGCAACAGTAATGAAATGAGGTGCCCATGAGACTATCAAAAATCACCACCCGCACCGGCGACAACGGGACCACCGGACTCGCCGACGGAACGCGCGTCGGCAAGGATCACGCGCGCATCGCCGCACTGGGCAGCGTGGATGAGCTGAACAGCCAGATCGGCGTGCTGCTTGCCGAACATCTTGCTCCCGGCATCCGTGCGGTGCTATTGAAAATTCAGAATGACCTGTTCGATCTGGGCGGCGTGCTTGCGCTGCCCGCACAGGACACATTTGCAGAAAGCAAGGTCGCATGGCTCGATGATCAAATTGCGCATTACAACAAGAGTCTGCCCCCGCTGCGCGAATTCATCCTGCCCGGTGGTTCGCGCGCGGGTGCGCTATGTCACGTAGCCCGCGCAGTGGCTCGCCGCGTCGAGCGCGACCTGGTTGTGCTGGCGCAAGGAGACGCCCTGGATAATGCCAAGCCGGAAGCTCGGCAGAAAGCGCTTCCACAGCACGCGCTTCTCTACCTTAACCGCCTGTCTGATTTGCTGTTCGTGTTGAGCCGCGTCATTAACAAAGAAGATAAGGCAGCGGAAGTTTTCTGGGAACATTAAAAACTTGCATTATTTTTATATCCTATTAAAATGGTCGGGCATTATTATGCAACTGATCAATCTCACATAAGGAAACCAAAATGTCCCACAATTGCGCAAACAGCTTTGCCCCCGACATGCGTTACCCGTTTGATGCGCGCGGCGTCGCCAAACGCTTTCGCCACGCTGCCATTTTTGGCGCGTTCGACTCGCTGAATCCCGGCGAAACCATGCATTTCTGCAACGACCACGATCCGCTGCCGCTGCTCGCCCAATTCAAGAACCGCTATGGCGATGGCGTCGAAATCAATTATGTCGCCCGTGAGCCAGGCCAGATCATCATCGATTTCCTGCGCAAGTAAATAACTGCTAAATAACTGCGTCATGCAGGTTTTGCTGGTGCTGACGGCAGCGGCAAGTTTCGCCGGAGCCGTCGCACTACCTTTACTTTACCCCCTTCCGTCCGCCGCACATATCCACCTCGCCCTGGCAGTCGGCGTCATGCCGCTGATATTCGGCGCGATGATCCACTTCGTCCCGGTGCTGACGCGCAGCGCCATCGCATCACTTGGAGTGCGCCTGATTCCATTGTTGTTGCTGATTGCGGGCGTGCTGGCGTTCTTTTCCTTTGCCGCATCCAGCCAGAGTTATTACCTTGCCGCATTCATCGCGCTTGTTGCTGCTGCGACATTCGCCACTTGGATCACCCGGCGCGCCGTAGGCTCAATAGGCAAACCCCACTCTTGTCTCTACTGGTACCTCGGCGCAATTGCCTGCCTGATATTGGCACTTGCCGCAGTTTCCGCGATGGCGCTGTGGCCGGAACAACGTCTTGCTCTGAAGCGCCTGCATCTGCACCTCAACACATTGGGATTCATCGGTCTGACCGCAATTGCCACGTTGCAAGTATTGCTGCCAACCGCCGTCGGGCGGCCCGATCCGCAGGCCGGCGCGAGACTGCACCTCGATTTGAAATGGGCATTGGGCGGCACGCTGCTGATCTCGCTTGGAGCGGCTTGGTTCAGACCTCTGGCTTATCTAGGTACATTGCTGTGGATGATCCCTCTGGTGAGTTTGGGCAATACCTGGCTCACTTTGTATTTTCGTGAAATTCGCCAGCTTAACGGCGCGGCATCATCGCTGTCCGCAGCACTGGCCGGATTTGTTGCTGCCCTGTTGTTCGGCTCGCTGCATGCGAACGGCATCCTGAGTACGACAGATACCGCGCACGCCTTCATCCTGGCTTTTTTGTTTCCGCTGGTGACCGGTGCGACCAGCCAGCTATTACCCATCTGGGCACGTCCGGGTATGCAAACCGCATGGCACGCTCAGGCTCGTCAACGGCTTGGGGCAGGCGGTGGTTACCGCGCCATGCTGTTTTTTGCCGGAGGAATCATGCTGGGTCTGGGCTGGCGCGGCGGCCTGGCGCTCTCGATCGCGGCGCTGGCGGCCTTCCTGCTGCAACTCGCGTCGTTGCTCGCTGTCGCGCATGAGTGAAGCGAGTAATTCATGGAACAAATTGAACTTCCAAATCTTTGGCAACTCAGACAACACCGTTTTCGTCATACTGACGACTGATTTTTAATCGTACCCTCAAGGAGATGTAAATGTTTGCACCATGGAAAATTAATATTGCAATCCTGTCCGCCTCAGCGCTGCTGGGCATGGGCGCAAATGCCGCGCTGGCCGAGGAGCATAATCATGATGCACATGCGCATCACGCAGTTGAAACAGCGCAACTCACCCTCAATAACGGCAAAAAATGGGAAACCGACGAAAACCTGCGCCTGGGCATGACGCGCATCCGCGACGCGCTGTCGGCAGAACTCCCTGCGATCCATTCCGGCAAAGCCACAGCGGAACAATATCAGGCGCTTGCGCGGAAGACGAACGACCAGATTGCATTCATGGTTAAGAAATGCAAGCTGGAACCGAAAACGGATGAAATGCTCCATATCGTGCTGACCGACATCATGGCCGGTGCGGACGCCATGTCGGGAAAAGACATCAACGAGGCTCTCAAGGGCGCCGAAAAAATTGCCGCAGCGTTGGATAACTACGGCACCTATTTTGCCCATCCCGGCTGGCATGGAGTAAATCATACTCACTGACAACACAGTAAAATGTACAAAACCTGTTCAACCTTTACCCTCTGAATTGAATATGCATTGCAATTTCAGTATATGCTGGTAGCGAATAATGTATTTATAATAACTAAACTACCACCTGCTAAAGCAGGTGGGTTAGCGCAGTCAGGTGCGACGACTAAAGTCGTCAACCGCACCCGCCTAAACGCGCATGAGTCAACACATGAAGGTCAAAGTCACCGGCTGAAGCCGGTGGTTTTTACCAAGTGTGTTGATAATAAATAAACCATAAAATTCCGCGTCAGATGAGGATCGCTTTTATGAAGCTTGAAGAGCATCAGGAATCAGGAATACGCTGCACCGCTTCTTCGCGCCATATTGCAGTAATGTTTGCATCTATTGTTCTTGGGGGTTGCAGCGTGCATGCAACAAGGATCGATGTTGCAGATCACCGCACATTCCTTCCGGCGTTAAGGGCTGGCGTTAATCTTAACGAAGGGAAGCTGGCCGCCTCTGAACTTCAGACAGGACACGCGATTGAGGCCGGAATTGCGAAAGCAAATGGCGGCAATTCACAGTATCTTTTGTCCAGCCAATCGCCAATCACCCTCAACAACACGACATTTACCGGGCCTCAACAGCTCAGAAACGATTTCGATTTTTACTTCGCCGATTTATCGTGGCGCTGGCGAAAGTTTTTCCTGGAACGTTCGCTGGGTATGGAGACGTTCGCAGGGATAGGGTACACGTCGCTCGGCTTGAAAATATCCTCTCCCTCGCAACACGCTTCCGAGCGCTTCGCCAACTGGGGACCGCAGGGCGGGGCGGGGTTAATCTGGCGCTTTAGTTCAAATTCCTGTTTTCAGGCGCGCATTGCCAGATTCATCTCGCCTGGTCACGATGGTGTGTCAAATATATTTCGTCGCGAGGCATTCTATGCAAAAGCTCTTGACGATAATATTACGCTACGAGCTGGTTACGCCGCATGGATAGTAGAAGGGCAACAGAATTGGTACAACAATTCTGATTTCCAGCTACGTTTTGAAGGTCCCGTTCTCGCCCTCGACATGAATTTCAACGAACGCTGAGAGGAAATCCGGATGAAGCAAACCGGAATCCAGAAAGCAGAGGACGCACACCGAGAACCCAAAATTTCCCGGCTTTAAAGAACGTTCGAATGGGAGTTTTATAAACTGACTCACCGCTCTTCGCACCGCAACCGCACCACCTCATCACGCAATCCTTCAAGAGTCACTTTTTCAGGCGTCACAGGCCCACCTATTTGCAGCACCACCTTGCGAAGCGGACGCGCCAGCCATACCGCATCATGTATACACAAGAAGAATCTACCCGGTAAACCGGACAATGCCATAGGAATGACTGGCACCGGATTACGCGATATGATTTGTGCGATATCCCGGCTGAACGCTGATATTTCGCCGTTCCCGGAGATGTTGGCTTCCGGAAAGAATCCCACCAGTTCGCCTTCTGCCAGTGCTTGCAAAACCTCGTCCAAGGCTTCTGTGTTCAGCGCGGCATCATCTTTTGACGGCGCGACCGGGATGGCGCGGCCTGCATTGAACACGAATGAAAGTAACGGCCTGCGGAATGCCGGATGTTCGATGACGAATCGGATGGGCCGTTTGCAGGCAGCCGTTATGATCAGCGCATCCACAGGGCTGGGATGATTGCAGACCAGCACCGCCGGACCATCCTCGGGAATATGTTCGACGCCGCGCTTTTCCAAGCGATATACCGTATGGATAAGCATCCAGGCTGCGAAGCGCAACAGGAATTCCGGCGCCTGCATGCAGATGTAGATTGCCATTGCCGCATTGCACACTGCGGCCGCGCCAAACAATTCCGGTATGGACAACCCGGCGCTTAACAGTGCAGCTGCGGCCAACGCACCGGCCACCATGAACAGGGCGTTCATGATGTTGTTGCTGGCGATGATACGCGCGCGATGCGCTACATTGCTGCGCAGTTGTATCAATGCGTACAGCGGCACGATGAAAAATCCGCCGAACATTCCAACCGCGCACAGATCAATCAGTATTCGCCACATGCAGGGCGTGGCCAGCAATACCAGCGCGGTCGAAGGCTCTGCTCCGGACGGCAATGTCGGCGATGCCCATAGCAGGTCCAGCCCGAAAACCGTCAGGCCAACAGCACCAAGCGGCACCAGGCCGATTTCCAGAGTTTTCCCGGATAGCTTCGCGCACAGCAGCGAACCGATGCCGATACCGACAGTGAAGGTCGCCAGCAGCAGGGTGACGGTGGTTTCCGTTCCGCCCAACACGTATTTTGTGTACGCCGGAAATTGCGCGAGATACAGCGCGCCGTACAGCCAGAACCAGGAGATGCCCAGTATCGACAGGAACACAATGCGGTTCTCGCAGGCAAAGCCGATGTTGCGCCAGGTCTCGTTGAACA
>JACREA010000065.1 GCA_016218465.1 Nitrosomonadales bacterium
CGCGCCAAGTGGTACAGGGTTTGTGGTTGACCGGCTTTTAAGTGACCGGCGATGCGGCGCAGATCAGCCTTAGTGGCGGTGTGCTGGAGCCTGAATTGCTGCCGGTCTACATTAAGCGGTTGGCCAATGAGCAAGCCATGCAGGGCAAATCTTTTTCTGCTTTGCAGATGCAGCAAACCAAAACCGAGCCGGGCAAGGAGAGCAAAACTGCTGCGCGCTATGTTGAATTCACGATATATTCGACGCCTGATGCCGAGGTCAAGAAATGAGACGCTACTGGGAGCTGGCGCGCAACAAGATAGACGATTTGTCGTTGCGCGAACGCGCGATGATTTTTGCCGCTGCTGCGATTATGGTGGTTTCGCTGATCAATTCGATGTTGCTGGACCCTCTTTTGGCAAAGCAGAAAGTTTTGTCCGCGCAAGTGATACAACAACAGGAGAAAATGAAGGAGCTGCAGGCGGCGATGCAATCGCTTTTGCAGGCCAAGCGCGACGACGAATCTTCTCCGTTGCGGATGCGTGCCGCGCAACTCAAACAGCAAATGCAAGAACTGGACGGTTACTTGCAGAACCGTCGCAGCCGTCTGGTAGAGCCAAACAAGATAGCTGACCTGCTGAAGCAAGTGCTAAGCAAGAATGGCGGGCTGCAACTGGTTGCGCTGAAGACCCTGCCGGTAAGCCTGCTGATCGAGAAGCCGCAGACGGATAATGGCGCGGAACAACCTGTGGCGGCAATGCATGCCACAGAAATACAAAAGCAGATCGGCGCACAAAAACAAATCTTCAAACATGGCGTGCAAATCAGCGTACGTGGCGGTTACTTGGAGTTGCTGCGCTATGTTACCGCGCTGGAGAGGATGCCCGCACAAATGATCTGGGGAGAGGTGAGTCTGAACGTGGAACAATATCCCTATTCGGTGTTGACCCTGACCTTGTACACTCTGAGTCTGGATAAAACATGGCTGTCAGTATGATCAGAGGACTGAGGGTTGGCGCGGCTTCGCCGCGACTGTTTGTTAGAGCCACGGCTTTCTGTCTTCTATCCTCTGTCCTCTGTCTTCTGAATGCTGAAGAACTGCCCGATCCGACCCGGCCCCCGGCCAGCCTTGCCACGCTTGGTGCCGCGCCCGGACATGGCGCAACCGGGAGCCAGCCATCGGGTTTGCAATCCACCATTATTTCCGGATCGCGCCGCGCCGCGATCATCGACGGTAAAACCGTCGAACTGGGGGCAAAGCATGGCAACGCCCGGTTGATCGAAGTGAACGAAGGCAGCGTGGTCTTGCGCGGCGAGCAGACACGGAGAGTATTAACGCTGTTTCCGGATGTGAAGATGACGCAGAGAGAAATCAAAGATGTATCACCAGAAAGCGTGGTACAGCCTGAAACACAAAAGGCGAATCAAATGATGCATGAGGAGAAAAAATGAGAATCCTGTTTCTGTCTTCTATCTTCTGTCTACTGTCCTCTGTATTGGCAGGCTGTTCAACACCAAGTAGACCCGGTGTAACGGCTGATGCCATTCAGCGCGAGATGGACGCTGCGGCGCAAGCCAGTGCACAACCGGGCAAGGCTGATACGGTGAGCGATGCGCTGCTGCCGCCGCTGGCTGTCGCTATGCCCAAGGTGGGGAATAAGCCTCTCGATACCAGGTTCGATTTGGCGGTGAACAGCACGTCAGTCAATCAGGTGTTTACGGCCATCGTCTCTGGCACACGCTACAGCGTGCTGCTGCACCCTGATGTCGTCGGCAGCATTACGCTGAATCTGAAAGATGTAACGGTGTTCGAGGCTCTGGAAGCGATACGCGAAATGTATGGCTACGATTACAAGGTGGATGGCACACGCATCTACATTCTTCCGCTGACAATGCAAACGCGGATTTTCCAGGTGAATTATCTGACCGGGTTGCGATCGGGCACTTCTTCATTGCGCGTTACATCCGGCTCGGTATCGGATGCCCAGCATGGTGCAACGCCAGGCACGGCCACCACCACCACGACTACCAGTACAACCTCGCGCAGTCTGGACAGCAGCAAAGTAAGCATGACCAGCAGC
Source organism: Nitrosomonadales bacterium (assembly GCA_016218465.1). Lineage (GTDB taxonomy): Bacteria > Pseudomonadota > Gammaproteobacteria > Burkholderiales > Gallionellaceae > Gallionella. The sequence continues at coordinate 2,061 of JACREA010000065.1, forward strand.
GCGGATTTTTGGGATGAATTAAGTAAATCGCTGCAAGCGATTGTCGGCAATGAAAAGGGACGCAGTGTGGTAGTAAGTCCGATGTCAGGCGTGATCGTGGTGCGCGCCATGCCTGATGAGTTGAAGAACGTCACGGCTTATCTAAAGGCATCGCAGATTTCCATCGAACGGCAGGTGATACTGGAAGCCAAGATCGTCGAAGTTCAATTGAGCGATAGTTTCCAGTCCGGGGTGAATTGGGGCGCGTTCAAGAATAATCCGAACAGCCATATATCTGCCGGGCAATTATCACCCGGCGCCAGTCTAGCTACAACGGGCTCGGTTACCAACAGAGCGCTTACTGCCATCCCCGGCGCAACCTTGGCGGCTGCCGCAGGTCAGGCCGCCAGTTCTTTGTTCGGTTTGGCGTTTCAGACCAGTAATTTTGCGGCGCTGCTGAGTTTCCTTGAGTCGCAGGGCGATGTGCATGTGTTGTCCAGCCCACGCATCGCCACGCTGAATAACCAGAAAGCGGTGCTCAAGGTCGGGACGGACGAGTTTTTTGTGACCAATGTTTCCAGTACCACCACCACCGGAACAGCAACCACGACCACACCTACCGTGACGCTGCAACCGTTCTTTTCCGGTATCGCTTTGGATGTGACGCCGCGCATAGATCAGAACAACGAAATTATTTTACACATACACCCTTCGGTGAGCCTGGTTAGCACAGTTAACAAAACCGTGGATCTTGGCGCCGGCGCCAGCGGCGTGTTGAATTTACCGCTGGCCTCCAGCTCAATTTCGGAGACCGATAGCATTGTCCGTGCAAAAGACGGGCAAATAGTGGCGATAGGTGGGTTGATGCGCCAGGCGACCTATGATGACCGTTCAGGTTTGCCGGGTTTGCCCAAGTCGGTATTTGGGCAAACCAGCCAGCGCAGCGAGAAACGCGAGCTGGTTATTCTTTTAAAACCAACCGTCATAAATAATGACAAGGATTGGTCGCAAGACATTACGCAAAGCCGCGATCGCCTCGGCAACATGAACGGGCAGGGAACAAAGCGTTGATATGTACATCCGCCACTTTGGCCTGCGCGAACTACCCTTTGGCCTGACTCCTGATACCAGCTTTTTTTTCGCCTGCTCAAGTTATCAGGAGGCGCTCAATACTTTGCTGGTGTCGGCGCGCAACGGCGAAGGATTTATCAAGATTACCGGTGAGGTAGGCAATGGCAAAACCTTGCTGTGCCGCAAATTTCTCTCCACGCTGAATCAGGGGCGGCAATCCGGCAATCCGATCGGCACACAGGATCAGGCTACCGATGTACCTTCGGTGCAGCGATTCATTACTGCTTACATTCCCAATCCCTACCTCGAACCGCGCAGCTTGTTGCTGGCGCTGGCGGAAGAGTTCCGCGTGACGCTGGAGAAAGATGTCGATCAACACATGATGTTGAAGGGCTTGACGCGAGCGCTGCTTGACTGTGCGCGCAACGGCCAGCGTGCGCTTGTATGCCTGGATGAGGCGCAGGCGATGCCGCTGGAAAGCCTCGAGGTGTTGCGCCTGTTGACCAACCTCGAAACCGAAAAGCGCAAGTTGCTGCAAGTGGTGTTGTTTGGCCAGCCGGAATTGGATGAACGCCTGCGGCACAACTCGATCCGCCAGTTGCGCCAGCGCATCAGTTTTCAATATGACCTGCAAGGGCTGAGCAAGGATGAACTGGAACGCTACTTGCGCCATCGTCTGGTAGTTGCGGGGTTTTCCGGCGAAACTCTGTTCAGCAAAAATGCGGTGGGCAAGTTGCACCGTATTACCGGCGGCACGCCAAGGCTGGTCAACATCGTGGCGCACAAGGCAATGATGCTGGTATTCAGCGAGGGGCGGCATCAGGTGTTGTCCAGACATATTCGTGATGCGGCAGCCGACACGCCGGAAGTGCGCCGTGATTGGTTGCCCTTGACGCTGGCATTGTCCGGCGTAACGGCAATCGTCTTGTTTGGAATCGCGTGGATGGCATTGCAATGAGCGTCATCAATCAGGTGCTTAACCAGTTGGAACGGCGCGGGGCGCACACCGCTGCAGAACAGCCCATGGTGCGCGCAGTTCTGCATACCAGGCGCAATTTCACCATGCCATTGCTGTTGATCGCATTGGCTCTGATAGCCGGGATCGCCGCATGGCAATGGGTATCGTCGTACAAGCCGGCTGTTATGGCGGTGAGCGTTGCGCAAAAGGCAGATAGCTCTCCAAGTTCTTATGAACTTGAGAAATTGATACCGCAGAAGCAATCTGACGCGGCGGCAGCTGCGCTTGGCGATTTGGCAGGCGATCCGCCGGATGAACCTCCTGCGCCAGCCTCGCGACTGAGCTTTGAATTGAGTTCGCTGCCACTCCCTTCAACCCTTCGACATGACTCGGGACAGGCCGCTTCGATAGGCTCAGGACAGGTATTGAATAGTAGTAGCAACAGCAACCCTGCTGCAAATCCAGTTCCCGCCGGCAAGCTTGGAACAGGCAAACCGGTGTTGCCACCCAACCAAATACCGGCAACCACAGCAAAAATCGCCGCTCAAGCTGCAGCCGATGCTGTGCCGATGAAGCAAGTCAGTTCTTCGCAACGGGCCGATGCGGAATTTCGCCTAGCGACCGTGTTGACGCAGCAGGGGCAAATCGCCGATGCAATAGCGGGATACGAGGCGGCATTGCGTTTGGATGCCAGCCATGAGGCTGCACGGCAGGCGCTGGTTGCCTTGCTGCTGGAAGAAAAACGCAATGCGGATGCCGAAAAGGTGTTACTGGAGGGGTTGAACAACAAACCAGAGCAGACTGGATTCACCATGCTGCTAGCGCGTTTGCAGGTGGAACGCGGCGCGCTTGATCAGGCAATCGCGACACTGGAAAAATCTCTGCCGTTTGCCGAAACTCAAGCCGATTACCGGGCATTTCTGGCGGCATTGTTGCAACGCCAGAATCGCAACGAGGAGGCGATTGCGCATTATCAGATCGTGTTGCAGCACGCCCCGGACAATGGTGTCTGGCTAATGGGCTATGGCATTTCCTTGCAAGCCTTGCAGCGCAACGCAGAAGCAAAAGTTGCATTCAAACGCGCTCTCGATACACAAACGCTCAGCCCGGAATTGCAGGCGTTCGTTCAGGCGAAAATCAAAGGGCTTTGAAAAACAGGACTAAGGGCTGAGTGCTGAGGACTCAGTCCTTAGTCCTCAGCACTTTGTTTTCCGAACGCGGTAATGTTCTTGCTACCACCCAAGTGCTGATATTCTTAGCGCCACGCTTTTGCACCGCCTCGGCAAGCGCGTTCAGGCTGGCCCCGGTAGTCATTACATCATCCACCAGCGCCACCCGCTTGCCGGCCATATCCACATCGCAGCGAAATGCATTTTGCACGTTTTTCCTGCGTTCCTTCCACGGCAATGCCGATTGCGGCGGAGTGTCGCGTACCCGCTGGCAGGCGCTGGACAACAGTTCAATATCCAGCTTGCGGGCTAAAGTTGCGGCGAGCAACAGCGATTGATTGAAGCCGCGCTCGCGGAGTTTGGCAGGATGCAGCGGCATCGGAATAATGCAATCCGGCAAATCGCTTTGATCGACTCTTAGCGCCAGTTTTTCGGCAAACGCATTTGCGAGGGCGAGTTGTTCGCCGTACTTCATCGCCTGAACCAGTTTGTCGAGCGGAAAGGAATAACTGAACGAGGTTGTGGTGCGGGTGAACAACGGCGTATCTTTAAGGCAGTGTCCGCATACTTCGCCCAAGGATGTTGGCAATGCACAAACCGGGCAATGGGGTGCGCAAAAATAGGGCAGGGTTGTGTCGCAGGCATCGCACCACATGCCGTCATGGCTCATGCTGCCGCACAGGACGCAAGGTTGCGCAGGCAAAAACTGCTTAATTATTGCGCCGATGTTCAGAAAACGGTTGCGAATAATTGACAAATGAACGCCCTTTCCGGGATGATGCACAGTGTCCCATTTTAATCATACCCGCCATTCATACCCAGTAAAACTTCGATGAGCACCCAAACTCTCAAATACATGCGCCACGCCAAACGCCCAGCCATCCAGCGACACTGGAGTGTCGATGAAGTGGAAGCCTTGTTCAAGCTGCCGTTCGCCGATTTGCTGTACCGCGCGCAGCAAGTGCATCGAGAGCATTTCGATCCCAACGCTGTGCAGCTCTCAACCTTGATATCAATCAAGACCGGCGGCTGCTCCGAGGATTGCAGCTATTGCCCGCAATCGTCGTTTCATTCGACCGGGGTGGAAGACAAGAAAATGCTCGGCGTGGATGCTGTGGTCGCTGCCGCGCGTTATGCCAAACAGAATGGCGCGGACCGTTTCTGCATGGGTGCGGCCTGGCGCGAACCCAGCGACGCGGACTTGGCAAGGGTGGTAGAAATGGTCAAGGCGGTACGCGCAATGGGCTTGGAAACCTGCGCGACGCTGGGGATGTTGACCGACGAGCAGACCGAACAACTGCGCGTCGCCGGGCTGGATTACTACAATCACAATCTCGACACCTCGCCGGAATTTTACGGCGACATCATCAGCACGCGCGATTACCGGGATCGTCTGGATACGCTGGAGCGGGTGCGCAAGGCGGGCATGCATGTATGCAGCGGCGGCATCGTCGGCATGGGTGAGAACCTGACTCAGCGCGCGGAACTGGTCGCGCAACTTGCCAACATGGAGCCTTACCCGGACAGCGTGCCGATCAACAATCTGGTGAAAGTGGAAGGCACTCCGCTGGCACAAGCCGAAGAACTCGACCCGCTGGATTTTGTGCGCACCATCGCCGTGGCGCGCATAACGATGCCGACCGCGCGCGTGCGTCTTTCCGCCGGACGGCAGCAGATGTCCGATGCAGTGCAGGCACTGTGTTTCCTCGCCGGCGCGAATTCCATATTCTATGGCGACCAGTTGCTGACCACCGGCAATCCCGATGTCGAACGCGACCGCAAGTTGCTGGATCGGCTCGGCATGTATCCGCTGGCGGGAAAACATTAGCCACAGAGACCACAGAGCGCACAGAGAAAGCCAAAACAGAGCATGTTTTTCTCTGTGCGCTCTGTGGTCTCTGTGGCAAAAATATGCCTTTCACTGAATTACAAAACGAAATGAACGAGCGCGCCGCGCAGGGATTGCTGCGCCAGCGTCGCTCCCTGCAAAGCCCGCAGTCGCCGCACATCACAGTAGACGGCAAACAGTATTTGTCTTTTTGCAGCAACGATTACCTCGGTCTTGCCAACCACCCCCGGCTCATCGCCGCGTTGCAACAAGGCGCCGCGCAATATGGCGCGGGTGCGGGTGCGGCGCATCTGGTGAGCGGTCACACGCAGGCGCATCACGAGCTCGAAGTTGAGCTTGCGGCCTTCGTCAGAAAACCTGCTGCGCTGTTGTTTTCCACCGGCTATATGGCGAACCTCGGCGTGGTGCAGGCCTTGGTCGGCAAGGGCGACACGGTGTTTGCGGACAAACTCAATCACGCCTCGCTGAACGATGCAATGCTGCTGTCGCGCGCCAACATCCAGCGCTATCGCCATGGCGATATGGCGCAGCTTGCGCAGTTGCTGACAAAAATAGGTGGCGGGCGCAAACTCATCATCACTGATGCGGTGTTCAGCATGGACGGTGATATCGCCCCGTTACCGGAATTGCTGGCGTTATGCGAGCAGCACGATGCCTGGCTGCTGGCCGACGATGCGCACGGCTTCGGCGTGCTTGGCGATCAGGGGCGCGGTTCGTTGGCTCATCTCAGCATTGCTTCGCCGCGCATCATTTACATGGCGACGCTGGGTAAGGCAACCGGAGTGTTCGGCGCATTCGTGGCAGCGGAGCAGGTGGTGATTGATACGCTCATCAACCACGCGCATAGCTATGTTTACACCACAGCCACGCCGCCTGCACTGGCGAGCGCGGTGCTGGAAAGCTTGAAACTGATTGCGCAAGGTCATGAAATGCGTGCGCATTTGCAGCGATTGATCGCGCAACTGCGCAGCGGCTTGAAGGATTTGCCATGGAAGTTGATGCCCTCTGCGACCGCGATACAGCCGCTGTTGGTTGGCGACAACCAGGCGGCGCTGGATCTGAGCGCGGCATTGCGCGAATGCGGAATCTGGGTTGCGGCGATCCGACCGCCTACCGTGCCGCAGGGCACGGCGCGGTTGCGCATTACCCTGTCCGCCGCCCATAGCGCGGGGGACGTAACGCGATTGACCGAGGCGATTAATGAGCTTGCACGTTGATCATTATGAGTACACGGGCAGCGGCGGCGCGCCATTGCTGCTGATCCATGGCTGGGGCATGCACGGCGGCATGTGGGGCAGCGTCGCGGAAAAGCTGGCGCAGCATTTCAGTGTCTATGCAGTGGATTTGCCGGGGCATGGCTGGAGCAGGAAGGGAGAAGGGAGAAGAGAGAAGGATTCCCCTCTCCCGCTCGCGGGAGAGGGGCTAGGGGAGATGGCTCCCTTCCCCCTTCCCCCTTCCCTCTTCTCTCTCGATTCCATCGTCGATGAATTGGCTGCGCAATTCGATAAGCAGCTCACCGTATGCGGCTGGTCGCTGGGGGGTCAGGTGGCGCTGCGCTGGGCGCTGCGGCATCCGCGGCAGGTGGAACGGCTGGTGATGGTGGCGAGCACGCCGTGTTTTGTCCGGCTCGATGATTGGAGATATGCGCTGAGCGTGGAGATACTGGAGGAGTTCGCGGTTAATTTGCAGCATCATTACGCGCTGACTCTGAAGCGCTTTTTGTCATTGCAAATGCGCGGCTGCGAGCAGGAGCGGGAAGTGTTGGCAATATTGCGCGACGGCTTGTTCAGCCGTGGCGAGCCGGACATGAGCGCATTGCAGTCTGGCCTGGATGTTCTGCGCGACAGCGATCTGCGCGGCGCGTTACCCGAAGTCAGGCAACCCACGCTGGTGCTGGCCGGAGAACGCGATACGCTGATACCGCACCAAGCCTCACAATACCTCGCCAGCCGGATACCATCGGGGCGCCTGGCGATGATCAAAGGTGCAGCGCATGCGCCGTTCCTTTCCCACCAGGATGAGTTCATTAATCACCTGCTGGATTTTCTGGGCGATACGAAGGCATGAATGAATTTGCGATAGATAAAAAAATGATGCGCCTCGCATTCAGCCGCGCGGCAGCGGGCTACGATGCTGCGGCGGTATTGCAGCGCGAAGTGTGTACGCGCATGCTGGAGCGACTCGAATATATCAAGCTACAACCTGCGCGCGTCCTGGATGTTGGCAGCGGCACCGGTTGGGGCACACGCCAGTTGGCGCAACGCTACCCTTCTTCGCAGATAATCGAACTGGATATCGCCATCGGCATGCTGCAGACCGCGAGAGGTCATTCCGGCTGGTGGCAGAAACTGTTCGGCGGCGCAAAACAGATGCAGATGTGCGCCGATGTGGAAGCACTGCCATTGGCTGCGAACAGCGTCGAGATGGTGTGGTCGAACCTTGCGGTGCAGTGGTGCAACGACCTGCCGACAGCATTAGCCGAAATGCACCGTGTGCTGAAGCCGGAAGGATTGCTGATGTTCAGCACCTTCGGGCCGGATACGCTGAAAGAATTGCGCCAGGCTTTCAAGGGAGTGGATGGATACAACCACCTGAACCGTTTTGCCGACATGCACGACATCGGCGACATGCTGATGCACCGCGGGTTTGCCGAACCGGTGATGGACATGGAATTGATCACGCTGACTTATGACGATGTGCGCGGCGTGCTGCAAGACCTCAAGACGATAGGCGCGCACAATGCCACCACCGGACGGGGACACGGTTTGATGGGAAAAAACGCCTGGGCTCGCCTGATAGCAAATTATGAGCGGTTGCGAAGCAATGGCAAGCTGCCCGCCACTTTCGAGATGGTATATGGACACGCATGGAAGCCGCAGCCGCGCATGACCGGAGATGGGGCGGCAATCGTTCGTACAACATTCAAGCTATGAGCTACTTCGTCACCGGTACAGACACCAATGTCGGCAAGACGCTAATCAGTTGTGCGTTGCTGCACGGCTTTGCAGATAAGGGCAAGCGGGTGGTCGGCATGAAGCCTGTCGCTGCGGGATGCATGGCCGATGAAATTCATGACGATGTGAAGCAGCTGCGCGCCGCCAGCAACGTTTTGGCAAGTTATGGTCAGGTCAATCCCTATTGTTTCGCGCCCGCCGCAGCGCCTCATTTGGCGGCGCAGTTTGCGGGCGTCAGTATCAACCTTGAGCGTATTGTTGAATCGTTTTCCGAGTTGGCTGCGCAGGCGGATGAGGTGATTGTGGAAGGTGCGGGCGGCCTGCTTGTTCCGCTGAATGCCGCGCAGGACAGTTCGGATCTGATGCGTGAACTTGGCTTACCGGTTATTCTGGTGGTCGGGGTGCGCCTGGGTTGCCTGAACCACGCGCTGCTCACGGTGGAGGCGATAGCCGCACGCGGCTTGACGCTGGCGGGCTGGGTGGCGAATGTAGTGGATGCGGACATGGCCATGCTGGATCAAAACATCGCCGCGCTAGAGCAACGTATCAATGCGCCGTTGCTGGGTGTGGTGCCATTTCAATTACAGCCTGATGCGCTGGATGTTGCAAAACTGCTGAATTTGCATTTGTTGGAGCCGATAAAACCGCATGACTGAATTCAGCATCATCGCTGTTTTTTTTGCCGGGTTGCTTGGCGGTGTGCATTGTCTCGGTATGTGCGGCAGCATTGTCGGAATCTTCTCGGCGCAATTGCAGAAGCCCTCTCCCGAACCCTCCCCCGCGGGCGGGAGAGGGGCCGACCGCCTCACCCCTTCCGGGGTGAGGGCTGGATTTTCTGGCGCGCGCTGGCCATTCCACCTGGCTTATAACTGCGGGCGGCTGACGAGCTACGCGTTAGCGGGCGCGCTGGTTGGCGCCATCGGACAAGCAGGCCTGCTGCTTCGCGACCAAGTGCCGGTACAGCACCTGCTGTTTGCGTTGTCGAGCTTGATGCTGATCGTGCTGGGGTTTTATCTCGTGGGTATCTGGGGCATGGTGCGGCGCATTGAGCAGATCGGCGGCGTTTTGTGGAAACGCCTCCAGCCGCTGACGCGCGGCCTGCTTCCCGTTAATTCACCTGTGCGCGCTTTGTTGCTTGGCTTGTTGTTGGGGTGGTTGCCGTGCGGCCTGGTGTACAGTGTGCTGGTCACTGCACTGGCAAGCGGATCTGCGCAAAGCGGCGCACTGATCATGTTGGCATTCGGCCTTGGGACATTGCCGAATTTGCTGGCGATAGGCCTGTTCTGGGAAAGCAGCAAACGCTGGGCGCAGTCGCCGCGCGTGAAGATGATCGCAGGGCTGCTGGTAGCCGGATTCGGTGTGTATGGCTTGTTCAAGGTGGGCTATACCTTTTATTCATACGGCTGGACGGGAAGCTGCCATGTGGCCGCGTAATTTGTTTATCCTGTTGTTTGTTGTCTTGCTGGGCGTGTTGCAGGCAGGGTGCGAAAAATCCAGGTTGCCTACGCCGTTCCATGCCAGCGATATCGGCGCAATGTTCACTCAAGCTGATTTTCGTTTAACCGATCACAACGGTAAACCGCGCACGCTGGCCGATTTTCGCGGCAAGGTTGTGGTGCTGTTCTTCGGCTACACTCACTGCCCGGATATATGCCCCACCACGCTGGCAGATATGGCGCTGATGATGCGCAAGCTTGAAAAAGATGCGGATAAGGTGCAGGTGCTGTTTATTACGATTGACCCGGAACGCGACAAACCCGAGTTGATGGCGAAATATGTTCCTGCTTTTTATTCTTCGTTCCTTGGTTTGTATGGAGATGAACAAGCTACGGCGCAGGCAGCCAAGGCATTTTATGTGGCGTTTTTAAAGCAGCCGGCCACATCCGGCTACAACATGGATCACAGTGTCGGAGCGTTTCTGGTCGATCCCCAAGGGAAGGTGCGGCTGCATGCACCTCAAGGGCAAAGCGCCGGCTGGTTGGCGGAGGATATTCTCTTGTTGCTTGCCGGGGTATGATTCACAATACACATATTGTTGGGGCAATCCCCGTGGTTGCGCTGAACGCCGCGCGGCGGAGAATTAAATATTCAGGCATGCCGCCCGCTGAACAGGGATATTTGGAACGGAGATGTTTGTGAGCAAATTTTTTCCAGTGCTATTGATCGGGTTAAATCCTGCCGCCTGCCATGTTTGACGCAAGCGACGATTCCTCTACCAGCAAGCTGTTCGTGATATTGCGCGAATCGCGCTGGATATTACTGACTACCGGTGCGTTGTATATCGCGCTGGCGTTGTATGGCTATAACTCCGCCGACCCCGCATGGTCCCATAGCGCCAGCGGCGCGCACACCAGCAACCCCGGCGGGGTGCTGGGCGCGTATCTTTCTGACCTGCTGTTCTACCTGTTTGGATTTTCCGCCTGGTGGCTGGTGCTGTACATACTGCAACGCGTTTGGGTGGAGTACCGGAATTTGCGCGCAGACAGCATCTTTTGCAAACGTGCGATGTGGGTATCGATTGCGGGGATAGCGGTGTTGCTGCTTTCCAGCAGCTCGCTTGAGGCGATACGCATGTATACATTGAAAGTAGCGCTGCCGTTGGCGCCGGGTGGGATGCTTGGTTCGGTATCAGGCAAGGCGCTGACAGGGTTGTTCGGCTTTACGGGCGCGACACTTTTGTTGCTGGCCCTGATCGCAACCAGCTTTAGCGTGTTCAGCGGCATGTCATGGTTGCGTTTTGTGGACTGGCTGGGCGAGTTGCTGGAAACCATATACCAAAGGGTGTATCTGGCGTGGCAAACGCGTCAGGACAGACGTATCGGGGCGCAAGCGATGAGCGGGCGAGTCGCGGTTGTCGAGGAAGAAAAAAAGAGGCGTGTTGAAGAGCATCAGCCCATACACATCGAAATGCCGTTAATGGAAGTCGCCAAATCGGCGAGGGCAACCAAGGAAAAACAGGCTCCGCTGTTCGCCGATCTGCAAGACTCGTCACTGCCTCCGCTGCATCTGCTTGACCCTGCCACCAGGCAAATTGAAGTCGTTTCTGCCGACACGCTGGAATTCACCTCGCGCCTGATCGAACGCAAGCTGAAAGATTTCGGCGTGGAAGTCAAAGTGGTCGGGGCTTATCCGGGTCCGGTGATTACCCGCTATGAGATCGATCCGGCCACTGGCGTGAAGGGCAGCCAGATTACCAATCTGGTGAAGGATCTTGCGCGCGCTCTTTCGGTAGTGAGCATTCGCATGGTCGAGACGATTCCCGGCAAAGCCTATATGGCTCTGGAATTGCCCAACCCGAAACGCCAGATCGTGCACCTCTCCGAAATTCTCGGCTCGCAGGTTTATGCCGACATGGGTTCCGCGCTGACCATTGCGATGGGCAAGGACATTGCCGGCAATCCGGTGGTGGCGGATCTGGCCAGGATGCCGCACGTGCTGGTGGCGGGCACCACCGGCTCCGGCAAGTCGGTGGCGATCAACGCGATGATTTTGAGCCTGCTCTACAAGTCCACGCCCCAGCATGTTCGGCTGTTGCTGATCGACCCGAAGATGCTTGAGCTGTCGGTGTATGAAGGCATCCCGCATCTGCTGGCGCCGGTAGTAACAGACATGCGCCAGGCCGCATCCGGGCTTAACTGGTGCGTGCAGGAAATGGACCGGCGTTACCGGCTCATGTCTCACTTCGGCGTGCGCAACATTGCCGGTTACAACCAGAAGATGCGTGATGCAACCAAAGACGGGCAGCCGCTCACCAACCCGTTCTCGCTCACCCCCGACAATCCGGAGCCGCTGGAAGAGATGTATCTCATCGTGGTGTTCATCGACGAACTTGCTGACCTGATGATGGTAGTCGGCAAGAAGATCGAGGAACTGATCGCGCGCCTGGCGCAGAAGGCGCGCGCCTCCGGCATCCATCTGGTGCTGGCGACCCAGAGGCCGTCGGTGGATGTCATCACCGGCCTCATCAAGGCCAACGTGCCGACGCGCGTCGCCTTCCAGGTATCGAGCAGGATTGATTCCCGCACCATTC
>JACREA010000066.1 GCA_016218465.1 Nitrosomonadales bacterium
CAAAAAATCTTGCGGCACGGGAGAAGATAGCGCCGAGCAGAATGAGTATTCAGCGGGGCGGCATCGTCATGTCCGGTGAGGGCGTGGATGCGCAGTTGCTGGGCGTGCGCGAAGCCGAGGCCAAGGATTACAGGGTAATCAACGTGCCCGATATGCTCGGTTATCTGCAAGCGAAAACCGAACTCACGCGCAAAACTATCGCGGAAATATTGATGCGCTCCGGTCGCCTGAAAGAGGTGCAGCACAACCCGCAGCAATTCCTTGAGCAAGCCCAGCAGGCCATAGACGCGGAATTGCATAGCCTGATGATTGACGGTATCAAGTACGAACGCATCAACGGGCAGGAATACGAAATGATGTTGTTTGAAGCAGAAGAAATTACCGGCGCGCTGACCAGCATGATCGAGGTGGATAACAGCATTTACGATGCCGTGCTGTTCGAGTCGGAAGTGGAGCGCGCTTTCGCCGAGGCCATGAGCACTCGCGATGACATCAAGCTGTTTATCAAGCTGCCCTGGTGGTTCAAGATCGACACCCCCATCGGAACCTACAACCCGGACTGGGCGATTGTTAAGGAAGATGACCGCAAAGTTTATCTTGTGCGCGAAACAAAAAGCACAAAAGACCAACTTAAATTGCGCGGTTCGGAGTGGGCCAAGATTCAATGCGGCAAGGCGCACTTCGATACGTTGGGTGTGGATTTCGCGCACATCGTTAGCGCGAGTGAAATTGGTTAAGGGGCGGCTGTGACCGATCAAGGCATAAAGCAGGTGCTACGGAAACGTATCATCGCGTTGAGGGAGCAACTGCCGGAAACTTTGCGCGCCGCGCACAGCTTAACCATCACCGAACGTCTGTTGCAACTGCCGGAGTACCGGCATGCCGATACCGTGCTGGGGTATATGAATTTCGGCGCGGAATTCGCCTGCGAGTTGTGGGTCGAACGGGTGTTGGCAGAGGGTAAGCGGCTGGCGCTGCCCAAGGTGAACCACCACACCAACAATCTCGACCTGTATTGGGTGGACGATCCAGAGAACCAGTTGGCGGCGGGTTTGTGGGGGATACGCGAGCCGGTTGTGGAACGCTGTGAGCGGCTGGGTAACTTAAATGAGGTAGAATTCGCCTTGCTGCCGGGTGTGGCATTTGCCCGCGATGGCGCGCGGTTGGGTTATGGCAGGGGTTTTTACGACAAGCTGCTGTCAAACAAAACTCAACGTCCTGTACTGACAGCCGCAGCGTTTTCGCTGCAAATCGTTGAGCAAATTCCGTTGGAACCAACGGATGTAAAAGTCGAATGGATAATTACTGAGCAGGAAACAATTGCTTGTTCTGTTAAGAAGCTGTCTTAAATAATTGCTGCGGAGGGCGTATGCGGCGTTGCGCGGTACTCGAAATCCTCATGTACTTCTGTGTACATTCCGGTTTCTGCGTTCCGTGCGCCTTGCATCCATCCCTCCTCGCGAATTTTTAAGACAGCTTCTAAAGAATGACGTTGCGATAACGAGAGAGTAAAGACATGGCGACCTTGCCTGATAACGATCCCCAGGAAACCCGCGAGTGGTTGGATGCGCTCGAGTCAGTATTGGAAAATGAAGGCGCAGAACGCGCGCATTTTCTGCTTGAGCAGCTAATCGACAAGGCGCGCGGCGCCGGCGCGGGCGTACCCTTCAGCGCGACTACGCCTTATTGCAATACCATTCCGTTGGACAAGGAGCAACGCTCCGCCGGCAACCATGAGATGGAGCATCGTATCCGCGCCCTGACGCGCTGGAACGCGATGGCGCTGGTGCTGAATGCCAACCGCGATTCTTCCGAGCTGGGCGGACACATCGCCACCTTTGCTTCGGCGGCGACTTTGTATGATGTGGCGTTCAATCATTTTTTCCATGGTGTGACCGGCGATCACGGCGGTGACCTGGTGTATTTTCAGGGGCATTCCTCGCCCGGCATGTATGCGCGTGCCTTCCTCGAGGGGCGGCTCAGCGAAGATCAAATGTACAAATTCCGCCAGGAAGCGGAAGGCGGCGGCCTGTCGTCCTATCCACATCCGTGGCTGATGCCGGACTTCTGGCAGTTCTCCACCGTATCGATGGGGCTGGGGCCGCTGATGGCGATATATCAGGCGCGTTTCATGCGCTATCTGGAACATCGCGGCATCGCGCAAACCGCCGGACGCAAGGTGTGGGCGTTTCTCGGCGACGGCGAGACCGACGAGCCGGAATCGCTGGGCGCGATTTCGCTGGCGGGGCGCGAGAACCTCGACAACCTGATCTTTGTCGTCAACTGCAATCTGCAACGGCTCGACGGCCCGGTGCGCGGCAACGGCAAGATCATCCAGGAACTGGAAGGCGTGTTCCGTGGCGCGGGCTGGAACGTCATCAAGATAGTGTGGGGCAGGCACTGGGATCGCCTGTTCGCCAAGGACAAGAACGGCCTGTTGCAGAAACGCATGCAGGAAGTGGTGGACGGCGAATACCAAACCTACAAGGCGAGAGACGGCGCCTATGTGCGCGAGCATTTCTTCGGCAAATATCCGGAATTGCTGGAAATGGTCGC
>JACREA010000064.1 GCA_016218465.1 Nitrosomonadales bacterium
GTCAGGCGCAAGCCCCAATCCAGCAGCCTGGAGTATTCCGCCATGTTGTTGCTGGAATAGCATTTGGATAGCGAGGGCAACAGGATCGTGCCAAGCGCCACGCCCAGCATCCCGGAAGGAAACTCCATCAATCGATCCGCGTAATACAGCCACGACACGCTGCCCGCCACCAGGAACGAGGCGAAGATGGTGTTGATGATCAGGCTGATCTGCGCGATGGACACGCCGAACACCGCCGGCCCCATCTGCCTGATGACGCGCCACATGCCTTCGTCCTTCAGGCTGAATCGTATCGTGGGCAACATGCCGATCTTTTTCAGGAACGGGATTTGAAAAGCAAGTTGCACGATGCCCGCGACGAACACCGCCCACCCCAGCGCCATGATCGGCGGGTCGCAATAGGGAGCCAGCCACAGCGCGCCGCCGATGAAGCAGGTGTTCAGCAGTATCGGCGCGAAGGCCGGCACCCAGAATTTGTTGTAGGTGTTGAGGATGCCTGCGGCGACCGCCACCAGCGAGATGAAAAAAATATACGGCGAAGTGAGACGCAGCAATTGCACCGTGAGGTCGAACTTCGCGGGATCCTTGGCGAAGCCGGGCGCGCTGATATAAACGAGAATCGGCGCGGCGATGATGCCGATCAGCATCACCACGAACAGGATGATTGCCAGCATCGTGGTGACGTGATCAACCAGCAGTTTGGTCTCGTCATGCCCGCGCCGGTTCTTGTATTCGCCGAAGATCGGCACGAACGCCTGCGAGAACGCGCCCTCGGCGAACAGGCGGCGCAGCAGGTTGGGCAGTTTGAACGCGACGAAGAACGCGTCCGTCGCCGCACCTGCGCCGAAGATCCGTGCGATTAGCACGTCGCGCAAGAAAGCGAGGACGCGCGAAACCAGTGTCAGGCTACTGATCGTGGCGAGGGCTTTGAGTAGATTCATGCTCGGTCGTGGACAGTTCGCTGTAAACGCTGCGCATCATACCATCGCGTTTGTTCATCAAGTCGGTCACCCAGCACGCCGTGCATCCGACAACAAACCTATTGACATATAACGTGCCGCGTAATACTGTGTGCGGCATGATTAGGTCATTTGCTTGCAAAGACACCCAAGCGTTGTTTGAAGGCATGAGTCCGCGCCGTTTCCGTGCCATTCAAACCGTAGCCGAGCGCAAGCTGACGCAACTGCATGCCGCCGTCACGCTGGACTTTTTGCGCGCCCCGCCGGGAAACCGGCTGGAGGCCTTGCAGGGTAATCGCAAGGGACAACACAGCATCCGCGTGAACGATCAATGGCGTATCTGTTTCAAGTTCAAAAATGGCGACGCATTCGATGTCGAAATCGTCGATTACCACTGAGGAGTAGAACATGGTGAAAAATGGAATGCGTCCGGTACATCCGGGAGAAATCTTGCGCGAGGAATATCTCGCCCCGATGGGCATGAGCGTCCACGCGCTATCGTTGGCGTTGCGCGTGCCCGCCACGCGGCTGCACGAAATCGTGAAGGAACGCCGTTCGATCACGCCGGATACCGCATTGCGGCTGGCGCGTTACTTCGGTACGGATGCGCAATCGTGGCTAAACCTGCAACTGGGCTATGACCTGAAGATCGCCGAGATTGAATTGAAAGAGCGCATCGAACGCGAAGTGGAAACAATGGCGGCGTAGGCTTGTAAACCAGTGCAATACCGGAGAGCAAAATGGCAGTTTTGATACCAAGTTTGGGTTGTTGCTCTGCACGAATGACAGGCGGTGAGCGCCGCTTTGCACAACGTCTGGAAAATAAGTTGGAGGATGACTACCATTGCTGGTATGACGTTCCGGTTGGTCCAACAAACGCGCATCCCGATTTCGTGATATTACATCCGCGACGCGGTATTTTGATACTTGAAGTCAAAGATTGGAAGCTGGAACAAATTCAATCTATTAGCAAGGAAGATGTCGCGTATTTAACTACACAAGGTATTAAGCGTTTTCCTAATCCCCTTGAACAGGCGCGCCACTACGCACATGCAATAGCTGATGCTTTAAAGAAAGACCCACAACTCACATTTTCTTCTGGGCGCATGCAAGGCAAGCTAACTTTTCCGTGGAGCTATGGGGTTGTGCTTACAAACATTTCCCGCCAATCATTTGAACGCACCGATCTTGCAGAAGTGTTGTTGCCACACCGTGTGATTTGTCAGGATGAGATGACCGAGTCTGTTGGAGTGGAAGCATTTCAGCAGCGGCTGTGGCAAATGTTCGATTTGCGCTTTGAGGGGTTTTTGTCATTGCCGCAAATCGACCGTGTGCGTTGGCACATGTTTCCGGAAATTCGTTTGCCTGCTAAACAAGGCGGACTTTTCGATGCGGCAGAACATGATCTGATGGAATTGCCGGACATCATGCGCGTGATGGATATGCAGCAAGAACAATTAGCGCGCAGTCTTGGTGAAGGGCATCGCGTGATACATGGGGTGGCGGGTTCTGGGAAAACACTGATACTTGGTTATCGTGCCGAATATCTTGCCAAAGCAAGCATCAAACCGATTCTCATACTTTGCTACAACAAGACGCTGGCAAGACGTTTGCAACAATGGATGATTGACAAGGGCGTATCCGACAAGGTCAGTGTGCGCAACTTTCATAGCTGGTGTCGATCACAGCTTGCTACATATCACATAGATATTCCAACCGATAAAAATAAAGAAGCTCTAATGACCGAAATGGTGGATTGTGTGATCCGCAATGTTGACCGTAAGCTAATCCCTAGCGGGCAGTATGATGCTGTGTTGATTGATGAGGGGCATGATTTTCCATCTGAATGGCTAAAGCTAGTGGTGCAGATGGTAGACCCCCGCAGCAACTCATTACTCGTGCTGTATGACGATGCTCAGTCCATATATGAAAAAGCCAAGAGGCGTGATTTCAGCTTCAAGAGCGTTGGCATCCAAGCGCAAGGGCGGACTACAATACTCAAGGTAAATTACCGCAATACTCAGGAGATTTTAGAATTTGCTGCCAATTTTGCTCGTGATGTACTCACGCCGAGTGAATCTGGAGATGATGGAATTCCGCGTATTGCTCCCGTTTCTGCGGGGCGACATGGACACAAACCTTTGTTAGTCAAACTACCCAGCATTAACGAGCAAACTCAGTTCATCGCAAATAAATTAAAAGAAGCCAATCGCAACGGTACGCCATGGAAGGATATGGCGGTGCTTTACCGGCATTACGATCCCACTGGAAAAGCTGTCAATGAATTTTTTGGTAGGCACGGAATCCCGCTAACATGGAAAGACGCGATTAATTTCAGTGAACAGCAAGACACCGTCAAACTGCTACCGTTTCAAAGTAGCAAAGGATTGGAATATCCGCTGGTCGCCATTCCCGGCGCAGACTTGCTGTTTAGTTCAACCAGTGAAGCTCCCCAAGACGAAGCTAAGCTGCTGTATGTGGCCATGACGCGCGCGACCAACACGTTAATCATCACTGGTCAAGAGCTGCGGGTGTAGAGTGCATTTCATGCACCATGGTGCGCACAGCGCACCCTACCGTAATGCACGAGCCCTCAGGCTCGGCCTCGAATATTTACGGCACTAATACGCCTAACGAGCATGGCAAATATGCCGCACCTGTTGATGAAACCCGCCATGCCCGCTTCCCTCACCCCAACCCTCTCCCAGAGGGCGGGGGGCAAA
>JACREA010000077.1 GCA_016218465.1 Nitrosomonadales bacterium
AAACAGATGAAGACGCTGGTGACGCGCGCCGGCCCCGGCACCAAGGTGGTGTGCATGGGCAACATCGCGCAGATCGACACGCCCTACCTCACTGAGGGCAGCTCCGGCCTGACCTATGTGGTGGACCGCTTCAAGGGATGGACACACGGCGGCCATGTCACGCTGATGCGCGGCGAGCGTTCACGTCTGGCGGATTATGCAGGCGAGGTTCTATAAAACTAAATCGCCTGATGAATCGGGTTCCTACACCATACAAAAATGAAACTACTATTCGATCTGTTCCCCGTCATTCTGTTTTTCGTTGCTTTCAAGTTCTGGGGCATTTACGTCGCGACGGCAGTGGCGATTGCCGCCACTGTCGCTCAAATCATCTGGACAAAATTCCGGCACGGCAAGGTGGACACCATGCTATGGGTAAGTTTCGCCATCATCGCCGTGTTCGGCGGAGCCACGCTGCTGCTGCACGATGAGACTTTCATCAAGTGGAAACCGACCGTGCTGTACTGGATGTTCTCGGTCATTCTGCTGGTCTCGAATGTGGTGTTCAACAAAAACCTGATGCGTTCGCTGCTGCAGGAAAAAATCGCATTACCGCTGCATGTCTGGCACCGCCTCAATTTAAGCTGGAGCCTGTTTTTTGCGGTACTTGGATTTATCAATCTGTATGTGGCATTCAACTACTCCACCGATTCATGGGTTAATTTCAAGCTGTTCGGCTTCACCGGCTTGATGCTGGTATTCGTTTTGGCCCAAGGCGTCTGGCTGTCGAGATATGTGGATGAAAAGAAGGAAAGCAACTGATGCTTACCCTCTCCTCAATCCTCTCCCGCAAGCGGGAGAGGAGGCAATCGTATAGGGGCGCTTAATGTTATATGCAATCATCGGGCATGACGCGCCAAACAGTTTGGACAAACGCATCGCAGCGCGTCCTGCCCACTTGGCGCGCTTGCAAACATTGCAGGATGAAGGCCGTCTGCTGCTGGCAGGTCCTTTTCCTGCGGTGGATGCGGTTGATCCGGGTGCGGCGGGCTTTACCGGCAGCTTGATCGTTGCCGAGTTCCAGTCGTTGCAGGCGGCACAGGAATGGGCGGCTGCTGACCCATATGCCACCGCTGGCGTGTTCAGGCAAATTTCCGTACAGCCGTTCAAGAAAGTATTGCCAGCATGAGTTCGCGCGTGGCTGCAATGCGCATCGTCCCGGCGCGGTTCTCCGGAAAAAATGCGACGGCGCGCCACCGTATGATATATTCCGCGCTCGGGGAGATGATGAAGCGCGAAATACACGCGCTAAACATACAGGCGAATACGCCGGATGAAATTTAAATATCAATTTTTTGAAGAGGACTCAGCATGTATAAATCTGGAAAATTTGCAGCACTGGCAATATTGAGCACACTGGCGATTAGCCCCGCATTTGCCCAGGAAAAATCTGCCGCCTTGGTGAACGGCATTTCAATTCCGCAAGCGCGCCTCGATTTGCGCATCAAAGCCGCCACCGCTCAAGGGCAGCCAGACAGCCCCGAATTGCGCAAGGCGATCCGGGAAGACATGATCAATCTCGAAGTGCTGGCACAAGAAGCCGTGAAGCTTGGGATGGACAAGAACCCCGATGTCATTCAGCAAGCCGAGATATCAAAGCAACAAATACTGGCTGGCGCATATGTGCAAGACCACACCAAGAACCATCCTATCGGCGAAGACCAGCTCAAGCAGGAATATGAAAAGCTAAAAGCCAACCTCGGCAAAAGTGAATATAACGCAAAGCACATTCTGGTGGAAACTGAAGCCGAGGCGAAGGCCATCATCGCGCAACTCGGCAAGAAGGGCAATTTCGAAAAGATCGCCAAGGAAAAATCCAAAGATGCCGGTTCCAAGGAAAACGGCGGTTCATTGGGCTGGGCGGTGCCTAGCAATTTCGTTCCGGAATTTGCCAACGCGCTGACAAGCCTGAAAAAAGGCGCATACACCAAAGACCCTGTTAAAACGCAATTCGGCTGGCACGTCATCAAATTGGAAGACGTGCGCGACCTGAACGTGCCTGTATTTGAGGACGTCAAGCCTCAAATACAACAACGCCTGCATCAGCAATCCGTTCAGGGAATCATTAACGACCTGCGCAGCAAGGCCAAGATCGAGTAACTGCTGATCGCGTTACGCAGCAAATTAAAAGGGCGCTTCTTCGAGAGCGCCCTTTTTCTATTCCTCATCGTCGCTACACTCCTCGCAATGGCGATTTAATCAGTCCTTTCATGAACCGCAGGCCAATCCAGTTCCACCCATGCACAGTTGGCGATACTGGCCCTGACTACCTGCTCAGGATCATTCGCAGACAATGCCAGCGCAGCGAGTATCGGATTTTCGTGGGATACCGCCAGCACTTTCCCGGACGGGTGACGCACAGCGATTTCGTCCATGAAGCTGCGCAGACGTTCCATCTGTTCCAGAAACGATTCGCCGTGCCCCGCTTTGGCGCGCAATGGGTCCACACTCACCATGTCGTGAAACGCTTTCACCGGAAGTCCATCCATGCCGGTTCGGCGCTCGTTTATGCGTGCATCAATCTGCAGAATACAAGCGTGGTGGCGCAGCAGTATCTGGGCAGTTTGTTGAGCTCGGGGGAATTCGGACGCATAGGCGTGAGTGAAACGCGCCGCACGCAATTCATTTGACGCAGCCTCGGCCTGCGCCCTGCCCCGTTCCGTCAGATTTACACGCCGTGCGGGATCATCGTTGATGCAGTGGGCGACATTCGCTTCGCTCTCGCCATGTCGGATCAGAAGTATCTTCATTCAAGGGCAATCATGGTCTCGTTCCGGAAGACGAACTCAATCGCGCCAGATAAATATAAGCGCGCTCAAGGCAACACCAATGACATATACCAGCCAGGTTGCCTCAATGAAATAGGGATACACCATCAAGACCGCACCGATAGCCATGGGCTTCCAGTTAGCCGATTTCTTGCCATAGACGAAGGCCGCGAGCCCCACTGAGCCGAACAGTATTCCGGCAAACAGATTTGCGAATCTGGGCATGATGGTTACCTGGCTGAAACGCCCAGCTCCGCGCACAGCCTGCCCATCATCGTCCGCAGCTCGCTTACCTCAGCTTCGAGCCTGGCGACGTTGGCCTTGAGCGCGGCGATTTCGCCCACCGTCACATCGCCTGTTGGCGCGGCAGATGCCGTTCTTGAGGATACGCTTGCCTCAATAACCGGAGCGCCGGAAAGCAGGTGCATCCAGCGGTTTTCGCGCGCGCCGGGCTGGCGCGGCAACTCCACTACCAGAGCGCCCGCCGCGCGCTCGGCCAGCTCGACCAGAAAACTCTCGACCGAAGAAATGTCCGCGAACTTGTGCAGCCTCTCGCAATTGAGGCGCAACTCCCCCGCCGTCTGCGGGCCGCGCAACATCAGCATGGTCAGCAAGGCAGTGGACTGCGTGGGAATGTACAGCACTCGCTCGATGTTGTGCCCATAACGCGACGCCCTGCCCCCACTGGTTTCCACGATCAGCGACAACCCCCGCAGGCTATCCAGCGCCACCAGCACTTCCGATTCGGAAGCCTCGATCACCGGGTCGCGGCTGCTCTTCTGGTTGCAGCCGGACACCAGCGAATTCAGCGTCAACGGATAAGAGTCCGGCACCGTGCGCTGCTTCTCGGCAAGCACGCCAATGACGCGGGTTTCAAGGAAGGAGAGATCGGGGAGCGTTGTGGTCATCATTTATCCTGAAAATGGTTTCGTAGGTGCGAATTCATTCGCACAAAATTTGACTTAGCGTGCGAATGAATTCGCACCTACCAGCGACTTTGGATTTCCGGCGGAATTCAAATATTCCTGCTCTTCTTGATCAAGTCATACGCAAGCTGAATTTCCTTCGCCTGCTCGGTCGCCATCGCGATCATGTCATCCGGCACGCCTTGCCCCATCAACTTGTCCGGATGGTATTGGCTCATCAGCTTGCGGTAGG
>JACREA010000078.1 GCA_016218465.1 Nitrosomonadales bacterium
ACGCTGCAACCCGAAGCGGCCAACAAGATGCAGGAATGGCTGGGCGCAGAAGGCGAAAACAAGCTCACCGACTGGGACATCTCGCGAGATGCGCCCTATTTCGGCTTCGAGATTCCCGGCGCACCCGGCAAATATTTCTATGTCTGGCTGGACGCGCCGGTCGGCTATATGGGCAGTTTTAAACAGCTGTGCAATCAGAGGACAGAAACTCCCTCCCCCCTCGCGGGGGAGGGCGGGGGAGAGGGGGCGCTAAACTTCGACGAATACTGGAAGCAAGGCTCCAACGCCGAGCTGTACCACTTCATCGGCAAGGACATCCTCTATTTCCACGCGCTGTTCTGGCCCGCGATGCTGCAACATGCGGGTTTCCGCACGCCGACCAAACTGTTCGCTCACGGCTTTCTCACCGTCAACGGCGAGAAGATGAGCAAATCGCGCGGTACTTTCATCACCGCAAAGAGCTACGTCGATCACATCAAGAACACCGAATACCTGCGCTACTACTACGCCGCCAAGCTGAACGGCACGATGGAAGACCTCGACCTGAACCTTGAAGATTTTGTCGCGAAGGTGAACAGCGATCTGATTGGAAAATACATCAACATCGCCAGCCGTTGCGCGGGTTTCATCAGCAAACGCTTCGATGGCAAGCTCGGCAACATTGACCTCGCCGCCACAGCCGAATCCCAGTCTGCGTTCAAGAACGGTGAGATCGCACACTGTTTCGAGCAACGCGATTTCAGCCGCGCTTTGCGCGAAATCATGCGCCTGGCCGATGTGGCGAATCAGTATATCGCCGAGAAGAAACCTTGGGAGCTGGCAAAACACGAAGGCAAAGATGCCGAACTGCACGAAACATGTTCGACCGCGTTGACCATGTTCCGCGATCTGACGCTGTACCTGAAACCCGTGCTACCGGAATTGGCAGCGCAAGTCGAAGCGT
The DNA here is from genome assembly GCA_016218465.1 of Nitrosomonadales bacterium. Taxonomy (GTDB): domain Bacteria; phylum Pseudomonadota; class Gammaproteobacteria; order Burkholderiales; family Gallionellaceae; genus Gallionella. The sequence goes on from JACREA010000078.1 coordinate 944, forward strand.
TCCTCAATATTCCACCTCTGGCCTGGAATGACATCTGGAAGCCCTTGCCCGCCGGGCACACCATCAACGCCTATCAACATCTGGCGACCCGCCTCGACCCCAAACCGATCGAAGCAATGGTCGCCGCCAACAATGAATCCCTCTCCCCCAGCCCCTCTGATGAAACTACTAGCCATTCGACTAAGCCCGCAAGCGGGCAAGTCGCTGGTTATCCCGCAAGCGGGCGAGGAGAGACTGTTCAGTCCGAGCAGCGCCATGCCGCGCACCAACAGCACACCGCCAACAAGGAAGTTGCACGGGCGGAGAAGGATTTCGAGCCGTTCATCGGCATTGAGGACTTTGCCAAAGTGGATTTACGCGTCGCGAGGATCGTCAACGCGGAACATGTGGAAGGCGCAGAAAAGCTGCTGAAGCTGACGCTGGACATCGGCGAGGAAAAACCGCGCATCGTATTCGCCGGCATCAAGTCGGCTTACGATCCGGAAAAACTCAAGGGACGGCTGACCGTGATGGTCGCCAATCTCGCACCACGCAAGATGAAGTTCGGCATGTCGGAAGGCATGGTGCTGGCTGCTTCCGGCGACACTCCGGGCTTGTTCATCCTCAGCCCGGATAACGGTGCGCAGCCCGGAATGCGAATCAAATAACCGGCGGGTGTCGTGCGGAAGTCCCGCTGACTTGAAATTTTCCTAACCATGTACCACGCAGTTGCGGCCTGCGGCTATAGCCTGTTCGAGAGCAATATCGGCACGGGCGATTAATGTACCCAATGTATCGTCCGGCAATGCCTCGCTGACCCCTGCCGAAATAGTCTCCGGCTGCAATGTACTGCCGTCAGGCAACAGGATGGGGGTTTCACTGACGGTAGCGCGCAGACGCTCAGCCGTGGCGAACGCATCGGCAAGCGACGTATTGGCCAGCAGCACGGCAAACTTCCCCCCCACCAGACGGGCTGCGTGATCGTCCGGACGAAGAAATTTCAGCAACGCCTGAGCAATGGTGCGCAGGGACTGAACAACGTGCGAATCTCTCACAATATCCATGGCCTTCTCAACCCCATCCACTTCCAGCACGATAAAGCAGAGGGGTTGTTTGCCAACTTTGCAGCGCAATATCAGCCGGTCAAATTTCCTGTGAATGCCGTGGTAGTTATACAGGCCGGTCAGGCCATCAATGATGTCATCATCCGGGAAGCTGTCATGATACAGAAGGTTGTCTGCCATGATCCTGTTGCCGAGACGCACCCTGTGCACCAGAATATTGAGCATGTTGCGCGCAGCTTCGTTTGAACCATCGATAAGCAACCAGAAAGATTCGTAATCTATGACAAACAATTCGCAATCGGTAGCTGCGACAACATAGGCAGAAACCACACCATCGACAAGTACCGACATCTCGCCTACACACTCCCCGGGGGAGAGTGTGGCGATGGGTTTATCGGAGGTTGATGCAGTAGCCTGAACGCTCAGGCGCCCGGAAACCACGATGTAAACGTTCTCGTTGATTTTATCAGGGGACAGAAGCTTTTCACCCTGCTTCAGCGTGACCCTGTTTGCTTTGCGAAACAGGGGGTCAAGCGTCTCGCGCGGCACCCCACGAAAAAGTGTTGCGGTCTCAATCAGGCGGAGAATCTCTGGAGAATTGATCACGGTTCTATCCTCGGATGTATGATTCAGTCAGGCTGGAGTTACCCATGCTATCGCATGCGCACCGGCATTGTATTCGGTTGTCTGTCAGGATTCCACCTGAATCACATCAGCATGTCAGGCTCATCGAAAGCCGCATCGCAGCATATCGAAGATCGGCTTTGCCCTGATGCCGGGCACTCGACGGCACACCGGCCTACCCGTAAACCACTTTAACGTTTTCCGGCTGCAATAGCTTTCGCAAGTCGCGCAGCATATCGTCATGCAGTGTCACCTGCCACGCTTCGCCCAGGCGTAGCTGGCAGCTTGCATAGTCGTTGGTATAGTGGATCAGCACCGGACATTTGCCATCGCGCCATGGTGTAAGTATCTTCTTGAGTTGCGCGACACTGATCTTGCTGTTGCAGCGCAATTCCAGTTGTTGCGCAAAGCTGGAACGTGCAGAAGCAAAGTCGAACAGCTCTTCGGCGCTCACGCGCACATTGCCGGAATACTCGTCGAGGCTGGCTTTGCCGCGCACCACCAGCAATTCGTCTTCCCGTATCCATGGGCGGCTGCGTTCGTATTCTTCGTTGAACACGGTGGTCTCCACCTGCGCTCCGCCGTCATCCAAGGTGATGATCGCCATGCGCCCGCGCCGCGTCTGCTGGATACGCACCCCGGACACGATGCCTGCCAGTACGACGGGGACACTGCGCCGCGAAGTTTGGTTAGTGCCATTCGTCTGGCCGACAAATTGCGGCGTCAGGTCGGCCAGTTTTACTTTGATGAAGTTGGCCAGTTCTTCGGCAAATTCCTGAAATGGATGTCCGCCCAGATAAATCCCCAGGCTTGCTTTCTCATTGGACAGTTGTTCGCGCAACCGCCAGCGCGGCACGTCAGCCGTCTTCACGATCAATACCGCGTCGGCTTCGTCGCTGCCGAACAGGCTGTTCTGGTTCGCCGAGCGCGCATGCTGATCAGCGTTCGCCAAAGCAGCGTCCACGCTGGCCATCAAGCTGGCGCGGTGGTCGTTGATGCTGTCGAACGCCCCGGCGCGTATCAGCGCTTCGACCGTGCGCCGGTTGACGATGCGCTTGTCCACGCGACGGCAAAAATCGAACAGGTCCTTAAACGAGCCCTGCTCGCGCGCATTGACAATATTGCTGATGGCCGCCTCGCCGGTTCCCTTGACCGCACCCAATCCGTAAGCGATGGTTTTTTCGTCTACCGAGGAAAATACATAGCCGGAGCTGTTCACGTCCGGAAGAAGAACGCGGATACCCTGTTGCAGCGTGTCGCCATAAAAGGTGTGAACCTTGTCGGTGTTGTCGAGATCGCCCGACAGCGTCGCAGCCATGAATGCCGCCGGGTGATGCGCCTTGAGATAGGCAGTCTGGTAGGCGATCAGAGCATAAGCCGCCGAGTGCGACTTGTTGAAGCCGTAACCTGCGAACTTCTCCATCAAGTCGAACAGGTGCGTAGCGAGGCTTTTGTCGATGTTGCGCGCCACTGCGCCGTTGACGAAGATGTCGCGCTGCTCGGCCATTTCTTCGGCTTTTTTCTTGCCCATCGCGCGGCGCAGCATGTCCGCGCCGCCCAGCGTGTAACCGCCGATGATCTGCGCGATCTGCATCACCTGCTCCTGGTACACGATCACGCCGTATGTCGGCTTGAGCGACACCTCCAGATCGGGATGGAAATAGTCCGCCTTGGCGCGGCCATGCTTCCTGTTGATGAAGTCTTCAACCATGCCCGACTCCAGCGGCCCAGGGCGGAACAGCGCGACCAGAGCGACGATGTCCTCGAAAGTGTCCGGCTGCAACCGCTTGATCAAATCCTTCATGCCGCGCGATTCCAGCTGGAACACGGCGGTCGTGTTGCATGCTTTCAATAAATCGTAAGTGGGCCGATCGTCCAGCGGCATGGTCTCCAGAGTAAAGGACTGAGGACTGAGTGCAGAGGACTGAGGAGAAGTGATTTCACTCAGTCCTCCAACCTCAGTCCTCAGTCCTTGTTTTTGAAGCCGCGCCACATGCTTCATCGCCCAATCCAGGATGGTCAGCGTGCGCAAGCCCAGAAAGTCGAACTTCACCAGCCCGATGGCTTCGACGTCATCCTTATCGAACTGGCTGACTACACTGGCATTGCTATCGGCGCAATACAACGGGCAGAAATCGGTAAGCTGGCCGGGTGCAATCAGCACGCCGCCGGCGTGCATGCCGACGTTGCGCGTCAAATCCTCGAGGCGCCCGGCCAGCTCCAGCAACTCCGGCACGCCCTCTTCGCGCTCGGCGATTGCGTTGATCTCCGGCTCCATCTCTCGCGCTTTTTTCAGCGACACCGGCTTCACGCCTTCGACCGGAATCGCCTTGGACAGGCTGTCGCATAACCCGTACGGGAAATCCATCACGCGCCCGACGTCGCGGATCACCGCCTTGGAAGCCATCGTGCCGAAAGTCGCGATCTGCGAGACGCTAGCCGCGCCGTATTTCTGCTTCACATATTCGATGACGCGCTCGCGCCCGTCCTGACAGAAGTCCACGTCGAAGTCGGGCATCGAAACGCGCTCGGGATTCAGGAATCGCTCGAACAGCAGCTCGTAGCGCAGCGGGTCGAGATCGGTGATGCCAAGGCTATACGCCACCAGCGAGCCCGCGCCGGAACCGCGGCCCGGACCGACCGGCACGCCGTTATTTTTCGCCCATAGAATGAAATCGGCCACAATCAGGAAGTAGCCGGGGAACCCCATCTTGATGATGGTGTCGTTTTCGAAAACAAGCCGCGCCTGATACTCGGGCAGCTTGGCGGCGCGCTCGGTCTCATCGGGATAGAGCAACTTCATGCGCTGCCGCAAACCGAGTTCGGATTGCTCGCGCAAATAATCGTCCAAGCCTTGTCCGTCCGGCGTCGGGAAGTCCGGCAGGCGCGGCTTGCCCAGCACCAGCGAAAGGTTGCAGCGCCGCGCGATCTCCACGCTGTTTTGCAGCGCCTCGGGAAGATCGGCGAACAGCTCCGCCATTTCGGCCTGCGTCCTGAAATATTGCTGTGCGGTAAATTGTCTGGCGCGGCGTTTGTCGTTGAGCACATACCCTTCGGCGATGCATACCCGCGCCTCGTGCGCCTTGAAGTCATCGGCAGAAATAAACTGTACCGGGTGCGTGGCAACCACCGGCAAACCAAGTTTTGCGGCGAGCGGCGTTGCCGCATGAATGTAGTTATCCTCGTCTGCAAATCCGGCGCGCTGCACCTCAATGTAGTAGCGATTGTTGAACAACGCCGCCCATTCCTGCGCGAATTGTTCCGCTTGCTTGGCATTGCCGGACAACAGCGCGTTTCCGACATCGCCAAGATGCGCTCCGGACAAGGCGATCAGCCCGGACGTTCCTTCGTGGAACCATTCGCGCCGCAACTCGGCACGGCCGCGATGCTGATTCTCCAGATAGGCGCGCGACAACAAACGGCATAGCAACAAATAGCCCTCGCGCGACTGGCACAGCAGCAGCAAACGATAGGGACGGTCCCGCTCGGCATCGTTGGTAATGAACACATCGCAGCCTGCGATGGGCTTGAGGCCCGCACTGCGCGCCGACTGATAAAATTTGACCAACCCGAAAAAATTATTCAGGTCGGTCAGCGCCAGTGCCGGCATCGCATCCCCGTGGGCAGCGGCAACTGCCTCGCCCACGCGCACCATGCCATCCGAAATGGAATACTCGCTGTGCAGGCGGAGATGGACGAAGGATGGTTGCGGCATGATGGAACGATGAAAAAGCTGGATGCAATTTTACCATTGCGCCGTGTTTAATATTTTGTATTAGCGCAAATCGACGCTATATGAATGCGCTACGTCTGATTTGCAGCTTATCCCGTCACCGCTAGCGGCTTTTTTCCGAAATACCACCGGATAAGCATGTTCAGCAACAGCACCGCGCCTGCTGCCAGCAATGCGGTTCCCATCAGGTGCAAGACGTTTCCATCGAAATGGAACACTTCGCGCAGCAGCGGCACGCTGAATACCAGCAGCAGCCCCGTGCTTACGCCCAGCACGACCCACCGGAAAGCGGGATTATGCTCCGCTTTGATTTGCCATAGCCGCCCTTGAGCGCGGTTTGCCTTCACCAGCGCGACATTCCCGGCCACCAATGCGGCAAACACCAACGCCCGCAACTGGTTTTCGCCCAAGCCGGCCGTTGTCGCCCAGAGGTATATCGCTGCCGCCACCGCGAAGGCGGATAATCCCTGCAGGATGCTGTTCAGCATCACCAGCCCGCCGAATAATTGCTCCGCCGGGTTTCTCGGCGGGCGCAGCATGACATCCTGCTCTTCGGGTTCCGCTTCAAAAAATATCGAACAGACAGGGTCGATGATCATCTCCAAAAACAGGACGTGCGCCGGCATCAGCATAAGCGGCCCCCCCAGCAGCACCGGCAACAGCGCCATGCCGACGATGGGAATATGCACGGCCAGCGTATAGCTCATGGCTTTGCGCAGATTGTCGTAGATGCGCCGCCCCAGCCTGACCGTGGCGACCAGCGAGGAAAAATTGTCGTTGAGCAGCACCAGCCCGGCGGCTTCGCGCGCCACGTCGGTGCCGCGCGCGCCCATCGCCACACCGATGTGTGCAGCCTTGAGCGCAGGCGCATCGTTGACGCCGTCGCCGGTCATCGCCACGACTTCGCCATCCACCTTGAAAGCCTCGACCAGCCGCAATTTCTGCTGCGGAGTGATGCGGGCGAACACCTGTATCTCACGCACGCGAAGGCACAAGTCACTATCGGATAATGCGTCCAGTTCCGCACCGGTCAGCACGGCTTCTGGCAAGCCCAGCTCTCGCGCGATCGCTTGGGCGGTGCGCGCATAATCGCCGCTGATCATCACCACGCGGATGCCGGCATCGCGGCACACTGCAACTGCTTGCGGTACTTCTTTTCGCAACGGGTCCTGCAATCCCACCAGACCGACAAAGGTGAAGTCGATGTCATGCTGCCGCTCCGGCCATTGGCCAAGCTTCAGCTCAGCACGAGCCACGCCGAGCACCCGCAGCCCGTGATCTGCCATCTCCCCGGCTGCGCGTGCAATTTCTTCCGCTTCCTGCGCGGGTAAGTGACACAGGTCGATGACCGCTTCCGGTGCGCCTTTTGTGGCCACGGTGTGGCGCGCCTCGCCTTGTCCGCGCCAGACATGCGACATCGCCAGCAGATCCGGTGAAAGGCTGTATTCGTGCACCAGCTCCCAGGTTGAATGCAGATGTTCCGTGCCGCTCAGGGTGCGTCTGCCAAGCTCGTGCAGGGCGTGCTCCATCGGGTCAAACGGGGCACGCTCGCTGGCAAGCACCCCGATCTCGACCAGCTCGTGCCACGGCTCCGGCAA
>JACREA010000072.1 GCA_016218465.1 Nitrosomonadales bacterium
GCTTTCATTCATCGTCCCTGGCAAATTGGTCCGCAAAGGGTACTGGCTGCTGATTGTAACCGCTCTACACGAAGCGCCGGAAACCTGAGCAATGGGTATCAACCATGCTCTCTATCAGCCAATCAGGATACTTTCGGTTTACGCTGTTCCGGGCGCAGTCGTGAAACAAGCAAACCTTCCGCAGTATCGGCATCCACCGGGTCGCTAGCGGCATTCTCCAGCGGCTGCTCCAGGTCGTTCCAGCCCCGTACTCCGGTCTTGAGTGAAACCACACTGGTGAAGCCCATCTGCTGCATCACATCAGCGGCAAGCGCCGAACGGTAACCTGAGCGGCAGATAACCACGATGTCCAATTCCCGGCTGGATGCAAGCAGCGGCATGGTTTCGTCGTAATCCCATTCGCAGGATTGCTCCAGTATGCCGCGCGGCACGTTGATCGAACCGGGGATACGCAAGATAGCGAACTCTGACGGCTCGCGCACGTCGAGCAGAACGGGCTCGCGCCCCGAGGCGAGCAGATTGCGCAAATCCCAAGGCTGAATTTCCCTCACGCGCGTGAGGGCATCGGCGACAAGATCGGTATATAGTTTCATATTATGCCGCTGGCAACTTGTTGAAAAAACACTTGATTATTATTCGTTTCAGCGAGAAATGGTTTGGTCGTTTCGGCCTCAGGCCCCATCTCAATTTCCGGCTTACACGGGCCGAATCGAACATTATTTGCAATCATATCCGCCAAATTGGGTATCATCGCAAACAAATGCCGTTTGACTGTGTCAACCAAATAAGGACGTTGCGCGTTTAACCGCGTGGCACGTCAGTGCCATTAAACGTTTATTAATCTAATATTATTGGAGTTTACAATGAGCAAACTGTTATCCGCATTAATTCTCGCTGCATTTGCTGCAGTTTCTTTCTCTGCAGCTGCTGAACATGCAGCTGCACCTGCTGCCGCTGCTGCACCAGCTGCCGCTGCTCCTGCTGCTGCAGCCGCTGCTCCTGCAGCCGCTGCTGCACCAGCTGCCACTGCTGCTCCTGCCAAGAAGGGCGCCAAGAAGGCCGCCAAGAAAGAAGCTGCTGCTGCCAAGTAATTCAGTGCACGCTTGAAGAAGGCAGGGGAAACCCTGCCTTCTTTTTTTGTTGAATGAAAATCTATTAATTCAGATTTCGCCGCCCCAACAATCTGGATGAATATTGCACAAATAGCATCTTCATCTATCCACGTTCAAATACTGCTATCGATTCCACGTGCGAGGTATGCGGAAACATGTTCATCACCCCCGCCGCTTTCAGCGTGTAGCCGTGAACTTGCACCAGTATTTGCGCATCGCGCGCCAGTGTGGCTGGGTTGCAGGAGACGTACACAATACGCTGAGGGAAATGTGCATCCCCCCCATTTCCACTACCCAGTGATTTCACCAGTTCCATTGCGCCATCGCGCGGCGGGTCGATCAACAACTTGACATACTTTCCCAGCATGGCGAAAGTTTCCTGGGTCATCTCGAACAGGTTCATCGCGGCATATTTGGCGTTGCCGGACAAGCCATTAGAGGCAGCATTCTGTTTGGCGCGCTCGACCAGCGCTGTGCTGCCTTCGACACCGAGCACCTGTGCGCCGCTGCGCGCGATCGGCAATGTGAAGTTGCCCAGACCGCAGAAGAAATCGGCGATGCGTTCGCCCGGTTGCGGGTCAAGCAAGCGAATGGCGCGGCTGACCATCACGCGGTTTAACGCGCTGTTCACCTGGGTAAATTCGCCCGGGGCAAACGGCATGGTGATGCTGAATTCCGGCAGGCTGTAGGAAAGCTGCGGAGCGTTGAGCGGATGAAACGGGACGATGGTATCCGGCCCTTTGGATTGCAGCCAGAATTGAATCTGATGATTGTCGGCAAAGGCGCGTAGTGCGGCCTCATCATCGTGTGATGGCGTATCCATCACGCGCAGCACCAGCGCATCGACAAACTCACCGACGGCCACTTCGATCTGCGGCAAGCGATCACGTATCGACAAGCCACTCACCAGCTCCGCAAGCTGCGGCAACAACTTGGCAATTTTCGGCACAAGAATTTCGCAGTGCTGCATGTCGGCAACGAAGCTGCTGCGCTTTTCGTGGAAACCGACCAGCGTCTTGTTCTTCTTTATGACATACCTGACCGAAAGTCGCGCACGTTCGCGATAGCCCCAAGTCTGCCCGTAGATTGGCGGCAGGACGGTTTCCGCTTTCACCTTGCCGATGTGCCACAGATTGTCTTCGAGGATGCGCTGTTTCACCGCGACCTGTGCATTGGCATCCAGATGCTGCATCGAGCACCCACCGCAAACACCGAAATGAACACATTTGGGCTGCACACGCATTGATGCTGCCTTGTAAATTTGGGTGACTTGCGCCAATTCAAACGACGGCTTCTTGCGATACGAGCTATAGCTGACAGCCTCGCCGGTCAGCGCGCCTTCTATGAAAATCACCTTGCCGTCGGCGTGCGCCACGCCGCGGCCTTCCTGGTCGAGGGATTCAACGGTTGCTGAGTTCATGAATTCTGTCGAAAGTTATTCGGAACCGTCATTCCCGCGAAGGCGGGAATCCAGTAAGTTAGAAAAAATGCATTTTGAATTGCTGGATTCCCGCCTTCGCGGGA
>JACREA010000011.1 GCA_016218465.1 Nitrosomonadales bacterium
TCGCTATCGTCAAAAAGGAGCTCCATCTCAATGCCTCGCTCTACACTTTGCTACAGATATTGTCGGTCTCGGTTTTCGAGAAAACCCATATTTCATGCGCCTTGCAACCAGATACCAGCGGAATCATCACGCCGCAACCAAGTAACCAAATGATTCTATTTGATTTTTAACCGGACGCTAGTGAATTGGACTAAACCATGCATTCGCGTGTTTGATTTGGATCTTAGGCCGGTTTCATGGAATCGTACGTGTGTCTAAGTTGTCGATCATTGTATAAATTATTAACAGTTAAACATAGACATATGTTTCTTTTAGCATACCCGATGGCTAATATGGCAAAATGGAATTTGAGATTCAAATCGATAAAGGAAATGCCTCTTTTCAAACATCTGTCGCTCTACATTCAGCTCACGCGACTGGATCGCCCAATTGGAATCCTGCTGCTGTTATGGCCCACGCTGTGGGGATTGTGGATTGCGGGTAACGGGAATCCGGCTTGGCATATTGTGCTGATCTTTGTGGTGGGTACAGTGCTGATGCGCTCCGCAGGATGTGCTATCAACGACTATGCAGATCGCCACATCGACTTGCACGTCAATCGCACACAGGATCGGCCAATCACTAGTGGAAGCATCGCACCCATCGAGGCGCTTTGGTTGGCAGCTGCACTCATGCTTGCCGCTTTTTTGCTTATTCTTCCGCTCAACACATTGACGCTGCTGCTTTCCGTTCCGGCTGTGCTGCTTGCTGCCAGCTATCCGTTTACCAAACGATTTTTCGTTATTCCACAAGCCTACCTTGGCATCGCGTTCGGCTTCGGAATACCGATGGCGTTTGCTGCTCAACTCGGTAATGTGCCGACGGTTGCGTGGTTATTGCTTATTTCAAATGTGTTTTGGGCAATTGCATATGACACCGAATACGCAATGGTGGACAGGGAAGATGATATCCATCTAGGTATCCATTCGTCCGCATTGTTATTTGGCAAATACGATGTGGTGGCAGTGATGGCTTGCTATGGCATTGCCTTGATGTTGCTCGCTGTAGTTGGACGGATTGTGGGAGTGGGTTGGATATATTATGCGGGATTACTGTTGGCGGCTAGTATTGCGATATACCACTACACGCTGATCAAACACCGTGTTCGAGAAGCTTGTTTCGCAGCATTCCTGCATAACAACTGGTTTGGAGCAGTGGTTTTTGCGGGCATCGCATTTGATTATCGAATGCCATGAGTAACCATTTACGGCCTTACCGCGAAAACCCGCTGCTCAGATTAAGTTATAGCCTGATTGCGCCGTTCTATGATTTGGCAATTTCGCTTCCGTTAATGAAGGCGCGCATTAAATCTCTGCAATCGTTGCCAGCAGACCTTCCTGGGAAAGTGTTGCTATGCGGCGTCGGTACGTGGCTTGATTTGCCCTTGTTGCCGAATCTGCACTACTATACAGCGCTTGATTTCAATATTGACATGCTGGCTCGTGCAAAGCCGCGTAGCGATGGGTTGCAAATGAATTGGATGTTTCAGGATTGAGCATTTTGAATCCGCCCCGCACGATAATTGCTTTTAGCGTTTGAGAATTTGCCAGATAACGTGGCAGCTAATATACGTGTTGAATTTTACTCGAGCAGACACCCAACAAAAAAGCAGCCGAAGCTGCTTTTTGTCATTGTTGCAAAGCTTAATGCCCTGACCGTTTGCGCAATTTATCGATCGCTCGCAACTGCGCAATTGCCTCCGCCAATTCGGCTTGAGCCTGTGCGTAGTCGATATCGGCAGTACGGCTCTTGATCGCGTCTTCTGCTGAGCGCTTCGCTTCCAATGCACGCGCCTCATCAAGATCAGCACCGCGTATCGCAGTGTCAGCGAGGATGGTTACCACGCTGGGCTGCACTTCAAGCATGCCTCCGGAAACATAGATGAGTTCTTCCTGCTCCTGATTCGGGCGAATAATCCTGACTGAGCCAGGTTTGATACGCGTCATCAAGGGGGTGTGGCGCGGATAAATGCCCAGTTCACCCATTTCACCGGGAACCACTACCATTTCAGCCAGTCCCGAGAAGAGCGCCTCTTCCGCACTTACCACATCGACATGTACAGTCCCGGGGAAGAGAGCCTCTTTCTTGCTATCCACATCGACAGGTGCGTTCGTTACCATGCTTTGTCCCCTTTGGCACTACAGCGTTTTGGCTTTTTCAACAGCTTCTTCGATGCCGCCGACCATGTAGAACGCCTGTTCAGGCAGGTGATCGTATTCGCCTTCGACGATGCCCTTGAAGCCTTTGATGGTGTCTTTCAAAGTGACGTATTTACCAGGGCTGCCGGTGAACACTTCTGCCACGTGGAACGGCTGCGACAGGAAACGCTGTATCTTGCGGGCGCGTGCCACAGCAAGCTTGTCTTCTTGTGCCAGTTCGTCCATACCAAGAATCGCGATAATGTCGCGCAATTCCTTGTAGCGTTGCAGGGTTTGCTGCACACCGCGCGCCACGTTGTAATGCTCTTCGCCCACTACCAGCGGATCGAGTTGGCGCGAGGTAGAATCCAGCGGATCAACCGCAGGGTAAATACCCAGAGAGGCGATGTCGCGGGACAATACCACGGTAGAGTCAAGGTGCAGGAAGGTGGTTGCGGGAGATGGGTCCGTCAAGTCATCCGCCGGCACATACACAGCCTGAATAGATGTAATAGAGCCAACTTTGGTGGAGGTTATACGCTCTTGCAAGCGTCCCATTTCTTCAGCCAGTGTAGGCTGGTAACCCACAGCTGAAGGCATGCGACCCAGCAGCGCGGACACTTCGGTACCGGCCAGTGTAAAGCGATAGATGTTATCTACGAAGAACAGGATGTCACGACCTTCATCGCGGAAGTACTCGGCCATGGTCAAGCCGGACAACGCCACACGCAGACGGTTACCGGGCGGCTCGTTCATCTGACCGAACACCATGGCAACTTTGGACTCGGGTAGATTGTCCAGCTTGATAACGCCCGCTTCCGACATTTCATGGTAGAAGTCGTTGCCTTCACGGGTGCGTTCACCCACGCCGGCGAATACCGACAGACCGCTGTGCTCTTTAGCGATGTTGTTGATCAGTTCCAGCATATTTACGGTCTTGCCCACACCCGCGCCGCCGAACAATCCCACCTTACCGCCCTTGGCAAATGGGCAAACCAGGTCGATCACCTTGATGCCTGTTTCCAGCAGGTCAATCGACGGAGACAGTTCGTCAAATTTCGGCGCTGTCTGATGTATCTCACGGCGTTCGTCGCACTTGATTTCACCGATTTCGTCGATCGGGCGACCCAGCACATCCATAATGCGGCCCAGTGTGCCGCTACCGACCGGCACTGAAATACCCTTACCGCTAGAATTCACAAGCATACCGCGTCGCAAGCCGTCGGAAGAACCCATCGCAATCGTGCGCACTACGCCGTCACCAAGTTGCTGCTCCACTTCAAATGTCAAGCCCGTTTCGGCAGTTGAAGAACCCACGTCTGCCAGTTGCAACGCTTCATACACCTTGGGCATCTGATCGCGCGGAAACTCGATGTCGACCACCGCACCGATACACTGAACAATCTTTCCTTGATTCATTTTTAAGATTCCCTGTCTAAATTAATTTTGTAGTTTGCCGTTGCGCTCGATTTTCTCGCTGTCCGTTATCCAACTGCAGCAGCGCCGCTGACGATTTCCGATATCTCGCGGGTAATCGCCGCCTGGCGCGCCTTGTTATATACCAGCTTGAGTTCACCAATCACGTTCTTTGCGTTGTCCGAGGCTGCCTTCATCGCCACCATGCGCGCGCTTTGTTCGGAAGCCATGTTTTCCACGACTGCCTGATAAACCAGCGACTCGATATAACGCACCAGCAACTCATCAATTACCTGCTTGGGCTCCGGCTCATAGATATAGTCCCAGTGGATATGGTCCGAGTTGCCCGTTGCGGTACCCAGTTGCTCACCGCTCAACGGCAGCAATTGCTCCATGCACGGCTCCTGCTTCATAGTGTTAATGAAGTCGTTGTAGCACAGGTAGATGGCGTCTATTTCCCCCGCCGCGTAAGCATCCAGCATCACTTTTACGACCCCGATCAGCTTTTCGATATGCGGCGTATCACCCAGGCCGGTCATGTTTGACTTGATCTTGGCACCGATGCGTGACATAAAACCCAGACCCTTGTTGCCTATCGCTTCTTCTGGTTTCTTGTCTGTTAGGCCAAGGGTGCACAGGCTTCCAAAGTTCTCGTGAGTAAATCCTTTGCCGGTATTGAAGACTACA
>JACREA010000069.1 GCA_016218465.1 Nitrosomonadales bacterium
GTGGTCTTGCCGGCAATCACACCTGCCAGATGCGCGGCGCCGCCAGCCCCGGCAATAAAACACTGCGCACCCTGCGAACTGATCTCATTGATGTAATCGAACAACAGGTCGGGAGAGCGGTGCGCGGAAATCACCCGCGCATCGAATGCCACGCCGAAATCCTGCAACTGCCGTGCAGCCTGCTGCATGATCTCCCAATCATTGGCGCTGCCCATCACTATCGAAACAAGCTGCTTGCTCATGAAAACCCCCATATCCTGCTGTGCGTTCGACCCGCTGCGTTGCCAAAACTAATTATAATTCCCGATACAAACGACGATAATTCTGTAGGGTGCGTTTACGCACCCTACATTTTCTGCGCATCTTTGTGATAGCGGACGATACGCTCGACTTCGTTCTTGGAGCCGAGTATCACCGGCACGCGTTGATGCAGTCCGGAAGGTTTGATGCCCATAATGCGCTCATATCCTGTAGAAGACATGCCACCCGCCTGTTCCACGATGAAAGACATCGGGTTGGCCTCGTACAGCAGGCGCAACTTGCCGGCCTTGGCAGGATCCTTGGTGTCCTTTGGGTACATGAACACGCCGCCGCGGATCAGGATGCGGTGCACCTCTGCCACCATTGATGCAATCCAGCGCATGTTGAAGTTGACGCCGCGCGGCCCGTTTTTGCCTGCAATGCACTCATCAACATAACGCTGCACCGGCTTTTCCCAGAAACGCTCGTTGGAGGCGTTGATCGCGAATTCCAGCGTGTCCGCAGGTATCTTCATGTTCGGGTGGGTCAGCATGAATTCGCCGATGTCGCTATCCAGAGTAAAACCATTCACGCCGTGCCCGCTGGTGATCACCAGCATGGTTGACGGGCCGTACAGCGCGTAGCCGGCGCAAGCCTGTGTGGTGCCGGGTTGCAGGAAGTCCTCCGCCGTCGGGTTCTCGATGCCCTTGGGCGCGCGCAGGATCGAAAAAATCGTGCCGACGGAAATGTTCACGTCGATGTTGGAGGAGCCGTCGAGCGGGTCGAACACCAGCAGGTACTTGCCCTTCGGGTACATGGCCGGGATGTGATAGACATCATCCATTTCTTCGGAAGCCATCGCCGCCAGATGACCAGCCCATTCGGTTGACTTGATGAAAATTTCGTTGGTGATAATGTCCAGCTTTTTTTGCGTTTCGCCCTGCACGTTTTCGCTGCCCGCGCTGCCCAGCACACCGATCAGCGCTCCCTTGTTGACATCATGCGCGATCCGCTTGCAGGCAATGACGATATCGCTGATCAGGCCGGTGAAATCGCCAGTCGCGCTCGGGATTGCGCGCTGCTCCTCGATAATAAACTGGATCAAACTTTTGCTCATGCTTAAGTTCCTTGATTAAATTTACATGCAGGATTTTACAGGTTTTCCACATGCCCTCCATGTCTATTTGATGCCCTTGCAGAACGTAGCAGGCGCTACCAGGCCTTTCACGCCGCGCGCTCAAACGCGAAGTTATGGTGCAGCCACCTGGCAACCGGCGTGCCTGCCGCCTTTCATCCGAAAATATACCGCCTGTCCCGGCAACATTCCCTATTATCGGCTGGCGCTTTACTTGGATAGGGCATATTTACTACTATAAGTGCGCGCAACCTGATGAGGAGTGGCAATGCAAACCAAACGCCGTAGAGTTTTTGGCAGGGCACCCGAACGGCAAACTGGTGTGACGATGACGGAGTTGATGATCGTCGTGGCAATAGCCGGGATACTGGCGGCCATCACCGCCCCGTCGTTTTCCAGTTTTATCAACAACACCCGCCTGTCTACAACCATGACCCAGCTCTCCAGCGACCTTAACCGCGCGCGCGTCGATGCGATCAAGCGCAATTCGTGGATGCTGATTTGTGTGCGCAATGCCGCGGGAACCAATTGCGGAACGGGAACCGACTGGAAGAACGGTTGGCTGGTTTGCCATGCCAGCACTTCGACTGCAACAGCATGTGACGTAGCCACGGTTGCCGATCCAAACCCGATCATCAACCAGCATCAGGCCATCAACACAAAACTCACGCTTATCGGAAGTGCGGCACTCATCCGATTTAATCCCAACGGCACTCAAGGCACAGGCGCCGCCGCCACGTTGACGCTGTGCTGCAAATCGAATTCCGCGTCCACTACCAGTATAGCCAGCATCGCTGGAACCGGAAATATATCCATACAATAGGATCGACACCATGCGCCGCGACTTACGCACCTGCTCTTCGACCTCGTCCCAGCGCGGATTCTCGATGCTGGAAATATTGGTCACCATGGTGATCGTTGCCACCGCCCTGTTTGGCACTGCCGGCCTGCAGGTTTACGCGATGCGCGTGAATCAGAGCGGGCAGTTACGCACCCAGGCGGTGTTTCTCGCCTCGGATATCGCCGAGCGCATGGAAGCGAACAAGACAGTGGCAGCAGCCGGGAATTATGCGCTGGCACTGACCAGCACAAAAGGTTCAGCAATCACCATTTGCTCGGCCAACGCCTGTAATGAAGCAGAGCTTGCGGCATGGGATTTGGTCGAATGGGGTAACGCTGTTTTCGACCTTTTGCCGCAGGCCAGCTGGCAAATCACCTTTGCCCCTCCCGCCATTCCTGGCGACCCCAGCAATTACAGCATCGTCATTAACTGGACGGACAGACGCAACAATACCCAGTACGCCACTGCCGGAACGGGAGAAACATTTTCCTACACTGCATCACGATCCATAGTCAGATAATGCCATGAAAAACAGAGAACAGAGAACAGAGGACATAACCAGCGACTTGGCTGGCGTTGTTGGCCAGCCTAGTCGAATGGCTAGTAGTTCCA
>JACREA010000070.1 GCA_016218465.1 Nitrosomonadales bacterium
CAGCGGCATCCGCATCAAAGGCGTGCGCATCGATTCCGGCAACCTCGCCGATCATGCCCGCCAAGTGCGGCAAATCCTGGATGCGGGCGGACTCAACCATGTCACCATCTTCGCCAGCGGCGACCTGGACGAATATATACTGCGGGACATGTTTGCCTCAGGCGCGCCGGTGGACGGCCTTGGCATTGGCACGCGCATGGACACATCGAGCGACGTACCCTATTTTGACTGCGCCTACAAACTTCAGGAATATGCAGGCAAGGCGCGGCGCAAACGTTCCGAAGGCAAGCAGACTTGGCCCGGACGCAAGCAGGTCTACCGCAGCTACGATGCCGATGGCCGCATGGCCTCGGATGTCGTGACACTGGAAAAAGATGTGCAGCCGGGCGAGCCGCTGCTGATGCCAATGATGCGCGGAGGGCAGCGTATTGCGGCAGCCGCGACGCTTGCGGATATTCGCAGCCATGCGGCAACCAATCTGGCGCGGTTGCCGGAGGCACTGCGCCGTTTGCAGGAACCCTTTAGTTATCAGGTAGAGATCGCCGATGCACTGCATGAACTCGCAGCGCAGGTTGATCGCAATTCTTCATTTTGACCGAGAGGAGTAAACTGAAAATATGAGTCCTATTTCCCAATTTCTCCCAATTCCTCCACTTTCTCCGGACAGATTGTATCGGCCATGCGATGTAGAACGGCTTGCTTTTAAGACCACTACCGAACTTGAAGACCTGACCGAGGGCATCGGCCAGATGCGTGCGATAGACGCGGCGCATTTCGGTATCGGTATGCGCCATGCGGGTTATAACCTTTATGTCATGGGGCCGAGCGGGAGCGGCAAATACACGCTGATCCGCCAGCTGCTTGACCGGCGCGTGGCAACCGAGGCCAAGCCTTCCGACTGGTGCTATGTCCACAATTTCACCCAGCCGCACAAGCCGCATGTGATCCAGTTGCCGGCAGGCCTGGGAACGCGCCTGTATGCCGACATGCAGCATCTGGTGTCGGAACTGCAGGCCGCGATACCCGCCGTGTTCGAGGGCGAGGATTACCGTCATCGCCTGAGCAAGATCGACGAGGAGTATAGCGAACGCCAGACGGGCGCCTTCTCCGATGTGGGCGAGGAAGCCGGCAAACACGGCATCGTGCTGTTGCGCACACCGAACGGTTTTTCGTTCGCACCCGCCAAGGATGGCGAAGTGATGAGTCCGGATGATTTTGAAAAACTTCCGGATGAAGAGCGCGAACGCATCGAACAAGCCACCGGCTTGCTGCAGGAGCAACTGGAGAATGTCATTCTTCAGGCGCGCCAGTGGCGGCGCGAGCGGATGGAGCGAGTGCGCAAGCTGAACGAGGAGGCGGTGTTGTTTGCCGTCGGCCACCTGATCGATACGTTGCGCAGCGACTTTAAGGATTATCCGCTGGTGTGCGGCTACCTGAATGAGGTGCAGCAGAATGTCATCGAGAGCATGGAGGAGTTTCGCAGCCCGAAGCAGGGAACTCCGGAACTGGCAGCTCTCACAGGCGATCACTCCGATTTCAGCCGCTTCCGCGTCAACCTGCTGGTGGGGCGCGGCGAAAATGAGGGCGCGCCGGTGGTGTTCGAAGAGCATCCCACCTTCCAGAACCTGATGGGGCGGGTCGAGCATGTTGCACAGTACGGCGCGCTGGTCACCAATTTCATGTTGATCAAACCGGGCGCGTTGCACATGGCCAACGGCGGCTACCTGATGCTGGACGCGCTGAAGCTGCTTACCCAGCCGTTTTCATGGGAAGGGCTGAAGCGCGCGCTCTCCACGCGTGAGATCCGTATCGAATCGCTCGGCCAGATGTACAGCTTGGTCAGCACCGTGTCTCTCGAACCGGAGCCGATCCCGCTCGATATCAAGGTAGTGCTGCTCGGCAACCGTATGCTTTACTACCTGCTCGCCCAATACGAGCCGGAGTTCGGCGAGCTGTTCAAAGTGGTTGCGGATTTCGAGGATGAAGTCGAGCGCAGCACGGATAACGACCTGCTGTACGCGCGGCTGATCGGCACGCTGGCGCGCAGGGAAAAGCTGCGTCCGTTCGACCGCAGCGCCGTGGCGCGCGTGATCGAACATTGCGCGCGGCGTGCCGAAGATGCGCAGAAGCTGTCCACGCATCTGGAAAGCCTGGCCGACCTGGCGCGCGAAGCGGATTATTGGGCAGGACACGACAAACGGGAAACGGTGACCAAAGCCGATGTCGAGCGTTCGATCGAGGCGCAGATCAGGCGCGCTGACCGTCTGCGCGAGCGTTCCCATGAGGCAATCCTGCGCAACATTTTGCACATCGATACCGAAGGCGAAAAAGTGGGGCAGATAAACGGCCTGTCCGTATTCCAGCTCGGCGATTTTGCTTTTGCTCAACCCTCGCGTATCACCGCCAATACCCGTCTCGGCGAAGGCGACCTGGTCGACATTCAGCGCGAGGTCAAGCTGGGCGGACCGATCCACTCCAAGGGCGTGATGATCCTGTCCTCATTCCTGGCTTCGCGCTATGCCCCGGAACAGCCGCTTTCGCTGTCTGCCACGCTGGTGTTCGAGCAGACCTACGGGCATGTGGAAGGAGACAGCGCCTCGGTGGCCGAGCTGTGCGCGCTGCTGTCATCGCTGGCGAACACCCCGATCCGCCAGTCGCTGGCAGTGACCGGCTCGGTAGACCAGTTCGGGCGGGTACAGGCAATCGGCGCCGTGAACGAAAAGATCGAGGGATATTTCGACATATGCACCAAGCGCGGCCTGAACGGAAAACAGGGCGTGCTGATTCCCGCCTCCAACGTGACACACCTGATGCTGCGCCGCGATGTGGTGGAAGCCGCGAAGGCAGGGCGCTTCAACATTTACGCTGTGGCTACGGTGGACGAAGCGCTGGAGCTGCTGACCGGCATTTCCGTCGGCACGCCCGACGTGCATGGCAAGCTGCCCGAAGGCAGCCTCAACCAACTCGTGGCGAAGCGGCTCAAACACCTGTCCGAGTTGCGGCGCAGCTTCGCGAAAAAAACCACCTCGCATCGCGGCAGCGACAGCAAAGACGAAAACAAAGACAACGATAAAGACAAACCAAAAGATAAAGGTAAGTAGGCGCTTCGTGCCTTGTGTTTTCAACGGACAGTACATTCCCACATACATACAGGAGAAACAGCCATGAGTGAAAATTCTGAAACACCAATAAACAAGCGCAATATCTGGATGCGCGGATTGTTGATGCTGTTGATGGGCCTGGCGCTCCATGTGGGTGGCACAGTGTTGGGTGTTATTGCGGTTATCCAGTTTGTGATCATGCTGATAAACGACAAACCCAACGCACGCCTGGCCTCATTTGGTCGCAGCCTGGCACGCTACTTCCAGCAAATCGCAAATTTCCTGAGTTTTGCCAGCGAAGACATCCCCTTCCCTTTTAACGATTGGCCAGCGAGTGATTAGAATGAAAATAGGTATACCAAAAGAAATAAAAACAAATGAAAACCGCATCTCGCTGGTTCCGGCGGGGGCCGAGGCTCTGGTATCGGCAGGGCACTCGGTCATCGTGGAAACGGGAGCGGGGCTGGGGGGCGGGTTCAGCGATGCGCAATATCAGGCAGCGGGCGCGCAGATCGCAAAGAGTGCCGATGAGGTCTGGGCTGAAGCCAACCTGATCGTGAAAGTAAAAGAGCCGATCGAACTGGAATGGAAACGCATCCGGCCCGGCCAGGTCATCTTCACCTATTTCCACTTTGCCGCAAGCGAGCAGTTGACCAGGGCGCACATGGCTTCCGGCGCGGTTTGCATTGCCTATGAAACGGTCGAGCTGCTATCCGGCGAATTGCCGTTACTGACGCCGATGTCGGAAGTGGCCGGGCGCATGGCGGTTCAGGAAGGAGCCAAGTATCTGGAGAAACTGTACGGCGGCCGCGGCATTCTGCTCGGCGGCGTACCGGGCGTGCCTCCCGCGAAGGTAGTGATACTCGGCGGCGGTGTGGTCGGCGTGAATGCGGCAAAAATGGCAGCCGGGCTGGGTGCCAATGTAATCATCCTCGACGTTTCGCTGGAAAAGCTGCGCTATCTCAGCGATGTCATGCCTGCCAACGTTCAACTGGTTTTTTCGAACCGGCATAATGTGCTGGAGCAAATTGCCAATGCCGACCTGGTTATCGGCGCGGTGCTGATACACGGCGCCGTTGCGCCCAAACTGGTTCGCCGGGAAGACCTCAAAACGATGCGCAAAGGCGCGGTGATCGTCGATGTTGCCGTCGATCAGGGAGGCTGCGTCGAGACGACTCATCCGACCACGCACGAAAATCCGACCTTTACCGTCGAGGGTGTCATCCATTACGGCGTTGCCAACATGCCCGGAGGTGTGCCGATCACTTCGACGCTGGCGCTGACCAACGCAACTTTGCCCTATGTGCTGAAACTGGCGAACAAGGGATACCGGCAGGCGCTCAAGGAAACTCCAGCTTTGTTGAACGGGCTCAACATCATTGGCGGAAAAATAACGCACAGGAAAGTAGCCGAGGCATTTGGCCTGGAGTATCACCTTGCGGAATCCATGATCGACTGACCATCTTGTATGACGTGCCGCTGTACCGTCCTCTTCCGAGGCAGGCAATCTGATCATCCATGCGACACTGGGCTGCAGCTTCAACCAGTGCAGCTTTTGCGCCATGTAATGCAGCAAATAATACACCGGGCGTGCATTTCAATTCGAAATAAAGTTGTATGGATAGGTTTCCAGCACCGGCTTCATTTTCATATCATCTTCGACTATATGTTTTATCACCCATTCATTCAGAAATCGGCTGTACATTTTCACTACGTGATCAGGCCAGATACTTTGCAGGTTATCCAATTTATTGATCATATAGTTGATTTCATCCATCAATTGCAGATGACACAGATCGTTTGTATCAAAAGGAATATTTGCCGCCTTTGCAATTTTTTCCTCATTAGTAAAGTGAATGCTCAATAAATTATTAAGAAACTTGTATGCCTCGGACAGGGCGGCTCGATCCCTTGTTTCGATTGCATGTGCCACGTTGTTGACTGCAACAATCAATTTTTTATGGTCTGAATCGATCAAATCATTCCCGACACTCAGGTATGCTCCCCATGCTAATTTCATAACGGCCTCCCGACATTTAATTTTGCTATGCGCATTGCCGCCACCAGTGTTGCGTTCTGTACAGGGTGGTGAAAGTGAGTTTCCGGGCTAGAGGCTTGTATTTCGATGTGTTAGCGCCAAGCGAACCCAACTGAACTATAAGCAATAAGCCCTCTGCGCCGCATCACTCATTTGGACTAGTCCAAAAAGACTAGGTCAGGCAGAATAAAATGATCACTATATGCGCTGTATTTCTTGTTATCAGGGCACACCGGAGCTCAGGAAATTTCTATTGGTCCAGATGAGGGCGAACGGAAAACACCGATGGAACTACTAGCCAGCTGACTAAGCCGCTAAAGCGGCAAGCCATTGGTTATCACCACGAACGGTCAGGATTTATGTCGCCATGTGTAATTCAAAGCCGCCATCAGCTGTCTGCAAAAATCATATTGCGCTGCAACGCCAAACGAGCCAGAATCGCCATGTAAAAGCTGCCCCCGCTTTTTTGCACGATGTACATCCAAACCAGCTTTCACAACGTTCGCCCTGAGCCAGTCCCGGGAGCCAGCCCCGAGATCTAGCCGGGAGGCGCAGCTGCCCGAGGGCGCGCTGATCCGGTTCGTTCGAACAGTACCATGCCTCAGCAACATTCAACAGGAGGGTAAACATGATCCGCAATCCGATAGACATCGCCAGCCGCGTGAGCCCGGAACTTTCCGGCCTCATTGAAACCATCATCAACCGATTGGAAACCGACGAGCCGGTAACGCTGGAGTCGGTGCGCACATTCATCGAGGATGATTTTCCTGCCGAATTCGATGAAGCCGAGCATCTGCACCGCTTCGACTCCGTCGAATCGCTCGTCGACGAACTGGATGACCTGATCGAACAGTTCGGAGAATCGGCGGCGGCAACCGACTTCGTTTACGCCTTTGCCAGCGAACAACTCTCGCGGGTGATAGAAGAAATCGTGAGCGACGAAACCCGCGATAATCCGCCGACCCTGGCAACGATCAGGGAAGCGATGGAAAACGGCCAGGTAAGCAGCATGGTCGGCGATGGTACGCTTGAAGAAGATGAGGATGACGTGCTGATGCCCGAGCTGGACAACCTGATAAGCCGTTTTGGCGCCGATGCACCGGCAGAGGATTTCTTGCGGTACGAATAGCAAGCGCGCCGCCGCTCGGCGGTCATGCCGGATAATTCTGAAGAGATTGTGTCGTTGCCCCTGTCGGGTGGCGTCATGCGTTCATGACTGGGCAATCCTGCCCACAGGAACAATATACAAAGGCATCTCTCCCTCAGGCATACGCAACAGACGTGAAATCCCCAAGTCGTTGAAAGCGCCTACCGGCCTCGCACCCAGCCCCAATGCTGTCGCCTGCAACAACAGATTCTGGGCGACGTGTCCGGCTTCTACATACACATAGCGTTCGCCGCGCTTGCCGTAGCACGCTGTTGTGCGCTCGAACACGGCGGCAATTACAACTACCATTGCCGCCTTGCTTATCCATGTCTGGCCGACGGCAGTATCGGCAACAGGCAGGCGAATGTCGCCATCGGACATTAACTCCAGACGGTGCAGGCAAGGAAGGTAGCGATAGACTCCGGTAGCCAGGCTTTTGACTTCACCCACCACCAGATAAACTTCCAGCGGATAGGTGGCGCCCGGAGAAGGCGCTGTGCGGAGCTGCGGCGCGGTAATGCCCTGCGCCGCCCACGCCAGCCGCGAAATTTCGTCCAGCGTCAGCTCTCCATGCGAGAATTCTCGCACCGAGCGGCGGCGCGCCAAAGCTTCATTCAGACTCATGGCGCCCGTCGATGGCGGCGGAGGCAGGTTCACAGCTCGCACAGCGGAACCGGCAGCGCCTTCCGCAGCCACCGCAAAATTCGCCATAAGCATCGCCAGCAAATGTAAAAGTGTTTTCATCATCGCGCTAAATCATCGCACAAATTCGGGCAGAGCACACCCGGAACGAGTTTAGGAACGAGTTTAGGCCATTGTGGTTTCAAACAGACCGGACGAATGTAAGACCGATGTAGTCACAAATTGTGGCCTTAACATGGCAGGCGAGATGAGTTTGACGGTATGATTTGGACAGCGCATCATTGTTATACAATCCGCCGCTTCGAGACTCGGCTGCGCTGAATCAGGCGTTCAGCGGGGCGTTCTTGGGTGGCGACATCGCGGAGATACGCAACCTGTTTTCCGGGTTTCAGCGCTACTTGTATCAAGGTGCGACAGTTGCCAATTAAGAGGCCGCGATGCAGTAAGCAGGGCAGGCCACGAATATTGTTCAGGTAAAAGCCTCGCATCAATGCGAAGTTTTTTCTTGCCGAGCGCCTGTGGCCTTTCCGGTTTCAAGCGTTTGCGCTTCGATTATTTGTTTTTTGACGATGGTGATGGTGTTGACGAAGGTTATGCTGGGGAAGGTCCGGTCCAGCGCTTTGCTCTTGAAGTTTTCGATGGACGAGTTGCTGTCAAATTCTATGACATCGCCTTTTTTCATCTTGGTCGTTCTTGCTGCGAGCCAGCGGGTCTGGTCGCCCTGGTTGATTTCGATATAGGTGAAGGTCGGGACGTCGATGGTGCTGACGACAGTAGCTTTTTCCATCTTTTCGACTTCGGGTGCTTCGGGGGATGTCATCGCAGAATCTTTGGCGCCAGTGGCCGGATGTCCCGGGGGCAAAGTGAATGATGAGGGCGGTGGCAATTTCTCAGGCGGCGGTGCCAAGGGTTTGTCGGCTGGTTTATTTTCGCAAGCGGTGAGGGCAAGTATGGCCAAGGCGGCGATGAGGGCGGTGTGTTTCATTCTGTTTCCTTGTTTTTGGATTGTCCGGATAAATGATACTGCCAAATTCCGGTTTGCGATTTCCGCCATTCAAATTACCGCTGTCAGACTGGTCTGGCTTGAATAGTTCAGGATATGCCCAGGTATGGAATTATTGGGAACGATGCCCGATTGCTTTTTTATCGAACACGACAAATCAGGTGCAATTGAATGAGGCAGCTTCCTGCTAAAGTACTGAGCTCAGGTCGAGGCAGAGGCTATTCGCAGCGCTCGTCCGGCTTCAGCGCGAAGAAGCGGGGAAATTCGGTGGGGTGTCCCGCCAGCACTTTTACGCAGTCGCCGGCTTTGTGCTTTCCGTAGCTCATCACTTCGATGCGTTCTGTGCTGCCCAGCGGCTGCACAGTGATACGGTTAGCGCCCTTGGCGATCTGCGGCGGTTCATCGCTGCTGCCCACTCTGTGGCCCATGCCCAGCGTCACTCCGCCGAAGCTTCCATAGGTGCCGGTGCCGACCCCGATGCCAAAACCGACACTGCTGTCGCCGGGCCTGTTGGCGCGCGCTTGTTTGCGCTCGATTTCGGTGAATTCGTGTATGTCCACCACGGTCGCTAACTTCACGTAACGTGTGTCTTCTTCCAGCCGGGGCGTGCTCTGGCAAGCGGCAAGCAGCGCGAGCACTATCGCTGCAATAATTGTTTTCATCATGGTGCCCCTATGTGTATTTCAGATTTACTTTACTGCTTGCCGCCCCGGTGATCCCGGCAGATTACTTCCGGTGTCCTGGCCGAGCCATATTTTCTTTGCATGCCGGGGATAGCTCGCCCTCATGTTGCTTGAGGCATTGCATGATTCTGCCTCCGCCGGGCTGGATGTCCTTGCAGAGTTTTTTCGCGTCCTCATGGCATTCTTCTTTCATCTCCTTAGCCCGCTCTTTTGCCTTTGCGACTCTTTTCTTGCAGGCAGGCGACAATTCGTCTTTATGCTCCTTGAGGCATTTCGCGACACGGCCTTCTCCCTTTTGCACGTCCTTGCAAAGCTTGGCGGCGTCATCGGCACAGGGCCTTCCGCCCGCTTCTGCCGAAGCAACCGCCGCCAGAGACAGGCAAAACACTCCTGCGAGAACAGCAGGCCATTTCAGTTGAACGCCGGAAAATGCAGATATGCTTTTCATGTGCCTTGCTCCTTTTCAGTGGTTAAACAAGCGGAATCGTTTCAAGCGGCACAGAGGAACTTTCACGGATTTTGTGCCGGTCTGCTATAAACGCGCCAGCCTTGTGAGTAGATGACAGGGGCGACCAGAAGACAGGCGCGGAGCTGGATCATAACGGCCTGTCATCTTTGTTTGATTCGTTGCACAAGCGATAGCATGATCGGGTCGCACTACTGGTGGAATCGTGTATAGAATGCGCAACTGAATAACGGTTGTGTCCTTCGCCATTCTTTTAGTCAACCATGAGGATTTTCAAAGATGGATTTGCCATACAGGTTGGGTAAGTACGAGCTGGACAAGCAGATTGGGATAGGTGCGACGGGTAAGGTCTTCCATGCGCTGGATACGTTCACCGGCCAGGAAGTGGCGGTGAAGGTGATCGATGAGGCGGTGCTTCGCGATCCCGAGTTCAACGAAATATGCCGCAGGCAATTTCTCAATGAGGCCGCGCTCGCCGGGCGGCTGGCGCATCCGCATGTTGTCTCGATTCTGGAAGCATCGGTAACGGAAGATTCCGGCCACGTGGTGATGGAATACGTGCCGGGCGGCAACCTGGTGCGGCATACCTACCATGACAACCTGCTGTCTATCGCCGACGTGCTCCAGATTATCTACAAATGTAGCAGCGCGCTCGAATACGCATTCAACCAGGGCATCGTTCACCGGGACATCAAGCCCGGCAACATCATGGTCGTATCCGGCACCAATGTGAAAATCGCGGACTTCGGTTCCTCGGTGTTTTACAAGGAGCAGATCATGCAGGCGGTGACTTCGGGAACGCCTTCGTACATGTCGCTGGAACACATCAGGGGTCATGACCTGAACCATCTCAGCGATATGTACTCGCTCGGGATCGTGGCTTACGAGCTGCTTACCGGAAGGTTGCCGTTCGAGGCTGACACGCTGGACAAGTTGCTCGATGCCATCGCCACCAGGGAAGCCGAGCCACCGAGCGCGCGCCGCAACGGGATTCCTTTCGAGCTGGACAAAATTGTCCTGAGGATGATCGCGAAAAATCCGGAGGACCGCTTCCCCACCTGGACGGCGCTTGAATCCGAAATCGCCAAGCTGGGCCGGTTCGGCATATCCCAGCAAGATACATCCGATAGCGAGAAGTTTGGCATTCTTCGGGCAATACATGAGTTACGCGAATTACCCGATCCGGAAATCTGGGAGCTCATCCAGGCCAGCAAGTGGTCCAGGTTTCCGGCGCGCGCCATCGTCTTGCGTGAAGATGAACCAGGCAACAGCATGTATATCCTGGCATCGGGAGCCATGAAAGTAATCAAGCAGGAGCGCTTGCTTAACGTCATCAAGCCCGGCGAGTTCTTTGGCGAGATGGCCTACATCCAGCGGGGATCGAATCGGCAGGCTACGCTGGAGACGATGTCGGATGTGGTGGTAGCCGAGTTTGCGTTTGATGCGCTGGAAAAACTGAGCGCCAGTTGCGAATTGCGTTTTGTGAAATCCCTGTTGCGCTCCATGACAGACCGGCTGGTGTCTGCCGACATTCGCATCGTGCGCATGTATGGCTGATGCGCCTGCCGGAGTAAGCAACTCACGATTCAATAACGGTGATCTATCGAGATGAATCACGATCCTTTGCAGTGGCTGGTTACCCGCTTAGTGCCTTGTGGCAGGTTCGGCGTGCTGTTGCTGTTGTGCCTTGCCTGCGTGCCGGTTCAGGCGGGAACGGAAGCGCTGGCCTACGAAGAGCAGACGCTGGCAGTGGACGGGGAAAACAGGACGGTGCGCGTGCCCAGGGGTTACCGGCTGGAATGGCTGAGCCGGCTGGATGCGCCGCGCATGTTGACCTTCGCCGCGAACGGCGATTTGTTCGCCGGTTCAAAATCGGGCAAGGTATATCGTTTGCCGCCTCCCTATACGAAGCCGGAGGTGCTGGTGCAGGTAGGCGATTATCCGCATAGCGTGGCGTTCCGGCAGGGCGAGATTCTGATCGCACGAAAAGATGGTGTGTATCGCGCGCCTTATCGTCCGGACCAGTCGGTAATCGCGCCGGACGCGGTGACGTTACTGGCGGCTTTGCCAAGCGGGGGAGGGCATGACAGCCGCACGGTAGGCGTGGGTCCGGATGGGCGGGTGTATGCGAGCCTGGGTATCCAGCACAATTGCAGCGAACAGTATCTGGGCGAGGGCTATCCGTTCGATAACCGGCGCGGAGGTGTGCTGGTGTTGCGCGAGAGCGGCGGCAAGGCAAGCTGGGAGCCTTTTGCTTCGGGGCTGCGCAACCCGGTCGGATTCGATTGGCAGCCGCAGACCGGTGTGATGTTCGCCAGCAACAACGGGCCGGATCATATGGGTTTCGATCAGCCGCCGGAATATTTCAGCAGGCTGACTGCCGGTTCTTTTCACGGTATGCCGTGGTTCCAGTATGACGGAAAACAGGTGCAACGCGATACGTGCGCGACGAGCAAGCCGCCGCGTCCCCTCGAAGATGTTGTGATTCCGGCCGCAACTTTTCCATCGCGCAATGCGCCATTGGGCATGGCCTTCGTGCCCAAGGGCGCAATGGATGCGCGGCTGGAATTTGATGCGGTCGTCGCGCTGCACGGCTCATGGGGTACGCAGCCCAGCGGTGGATTCCTGGGGCGCGCTGCCACGCGGCGCCCGCCGAAGATCGTCGTGGTGCGCTTTAAGGACGGGCAGGCGATGCGCGTGGATGACCTTGTCACCGGCTTTCAATTGCCCGATGGCGAGCGCTGGGCGCGCCCGGCGGGAGTGGCGCTCGGGCCGGACGGTGCGCTGTATTTCAGCAGCGACAGCGATGCCAATGGGTTGTTCCGGCTGAAGCGGATGCGCTGATTGATACCAAGGCGAAAATTCGCCAGAAATAAACCTGAAAACCAGACAGTCCGCAGTTTACGCATATTCACACATATTTTTATTTGTTTAATCTTGGGTAATCTGCGGACAACCGCTTTTTCTGGATAAATTACCCCTTGAACCTGGCAAACGCCGCCGCCATCATGCCACTTGGCGCGGGGTAACGTTCTTCCTGCCGTTTGTGTTGAGTTAGAGGTTATCAGGAAGTTGCGCTCACATCGCGCCCCTCTTGCGCGCTTCGATGCGCTTCAGGAATACGCCCATCACTTC
>JACREA010000071.1 GCA_016218465.1 Nitrosomonadales bacterium
CATCATCGGTCGTAAGATAGCTGTAGTGCAGAAGCGGGTTTTTCAATTTGGTTGTCCTGCCCGTCAGCAACAGGCTTTCATGCACCAGACTATCCGAGAATTTTCCCGCGCCGCGTTTGAACAGACGCAACACATAGTCTGGATACCAGCCGGAATGATGGATGAATTTGCCGCAGAATTGTGACAGACGCGGCAGATAAAATCCTTGCGCACCCCCCTTGTTCATGGCATGAATCAATTCGTCGCGCAGCTCCGGCGTGACCCGCTCATCCGCATCGATCGAGAGCACCCAGTCTTTGCTTGCATAGCCCAGGGCACGGTTCTTCTGTGGTCCGAAGCCAAGCCAATCGGCGTGTACATGCACCTGTGCTCCCTCTTCTTTACAGATGCTCACCGTATCGTCCGTACTGCCGGAATCCACTACAACGATCTCGTCCGCCCACGACACAGACCGCAGGCAATCGCGTATGTTGGCCGCTTCATTTTTGGTGATGATAATGACAGAAACAGATGGCAAGGTTAATGCCCGTTCAGTGCCGGGTGATATTCCGGCACCCAATCCTGCAACGCAGCACGCACCTGTTCATCGGGCATGGTGGTTGAGTCTGTCCATCCCAGCAATTTTTCCAGCCACGCCGCATCAGCCTGCCGCGCTTGGGCAATGCGCAGCTTGGGGTGCGGCGTAGGCAAGGTATGCTCGTTGTCCGCCAGCAATTCTTCGTAGAGCTTTTCGCCGGGACGCAGGCCGGTGAATTCAATCTTGATTTCTTCTTCGGTTAATCCGGACAGCCGGATCAGGTCTTTCGCCAGATCCACAATTTTCACCGGCTCGCCCATATCCAGCACGAAAATTTCACCACCCTTTCCCATCAGGCCAGACTGTAGTACCAGTTGGGCAGCTTCGGGGATGGACATGAAGTAGCGGGTGATCTCGGGGTGAGTAACGGTGATTGGACCGCCCTGCGCAATCTGTTCGCGGAATTTGGGAATCACGCTGCCGGTGCTACCCAGCACATTGCCGAAACGCACGATGACAAAGCGCGTTTCCCCCTCTCCCCCAACCCCTACCCCGCCCAGGGGGAGGGGGGTGTTGTTTTGCAACGCCTGACACACCATCTCGGCCAGACGTTTGCTTGCACCCATCACATTGGTCGGATTTACTGCCTTGTCGGTGGAAATCATTACGAACTTGCCGACCCCGTGCTGCTGCGCCGCGCGTGCCACCGTCCAGGTACCCAGCACATTGTTGCGGATTGCTTGCCATGCGTTGTGCTGCTCCATCAGCGGCACATGCTTGTAGGCGGCAGCGTGAAACAATACGGTTGGCTGATGCAGCCGCATGACCTCGCTCACCCGCGCCGCATCGCGCACGTCGCCCACCAGGCAGACAAAATCCAGAGCAGGAAAAGTTTGCTTCAATTCCTGTTCGATAGTGTACAGCGCGAATTCGCACTGTTCGAACAGCATCAGCTTGGCGGGGGCAAAGCATGTAATCTGGCGTCACAACTCGGAGCCGATCGAGCCGCCCGCGCCGGTCACCATGACCACTTTTTCCGTCAGCAGTCCATGCAGCCCGGCATCATCCAGCACCACCGGGTCGCGCCCCAGCAAGTCGTCCAGCTCGACCGCACGCAACTGCGATATCGCCACTTTGCCGCTCATCAAGTCGTCAAAAGAGGGCACCATAAGGACTTCCACGCTGGCTTGACTGCAAAGCTGGATCGCGCGCTTGCGCTGCTGATGCGAGCAGGACGGCATGGCGATAATGACGCGTTCAATGCTGAAATGATTTACCCAGTGCGCCAAGTCATCCAGGCGCCCCAACACTTTCACTCCATTCAGAATACGGTTTTGCTTGTTGGTGTCGTCATCCAGAAAACCAACCAATTGCCAAGATGGATTTTTTTCCAGGTCTTTTGACAAAATTACCGCTGCATCACCTGCCCCCAGCACCAGCACTGGCTCAGCAGACAACTTCATGCGGCCATAAAATCCGGTTTCCTTCCACATCCGATACAGCAAGCGGTTGCCACCCATGATTGATATCAGCAACAGCGGGTTCAATACCAGCACCGCGCGCGGCACGACCAGACCGCTGCGCAGCATCCACAACACAAACGGGATAGCCACTGACGCCAGCAGCACCGCCAGCACAATGCGACGCAAATCATTGAGGCTGGCATAACGCCAGATGCCGCGATACAAACCGAATTTCCAGAATACCGCCATTTGCAGAAGGACGACCCACAACAGGCTGTGTTTTATTTCCGCCGCAAAATCCGCCGGCAGCTCAAAATTAAAGCGCAGCAAATACGCGCAGACCCAAGCCACGATCGCCGCCACCGTATCGTGCAGGATTGCCAGTGCGGTACGAATGTTCGATTTACGCAACATCAGTATTCTCCTGTCTCGCTTGATGCATCTGCCAGCGTCGATCAATCCACATCAACAAACCTGAATAAATGGCGCACCACCAGGCCAGCAGTTTTGCTTGACTCATAACATCCAGGCCAATGCCCCACAAAGCCGACACACCCACCAGCAACATCAGCGCGTATTCGGCGAACGCGGTGTTGCGATGCCCAAAGCCCATCAAAATGGCGCGCTGATAGTAATGTTCGCGGTGTGCTTCGGTGATCCTTGCGCGGCACAAGGTACGCCTCACCAGCGTCACGCTGGCATCAACAACGAAAGGGGAGAATACCAACAATGGGAACCACACTGCCCAATAGCCCTGTTGCCAGCCCCACACCCCCATCGCGGCCGCAAGGAAGCCGAGCGGAATGGAGCCTGCATCGCCCATGAACACTTTGGCCGGAGGAAAGTTGTAATAGAGAAAGCCGAGCGCCGCTGCGCCGATGGAAAAATTCAGCATGGCGAAGATGTTGTTATCACCCGTCAATGCCGCAATACCGTACGTTGTAAATCCAAACAGTGCCATGCCGCCTGCCAGCCCATCCGAACCATCCATGAAATTGTAGAGGTTGGTCATCCACACCATAAACAATAGCGCCGCCAGTGCGATCACGATGTTTTGCCCGGTAAGCAAGCCGGAGCCCTCGACCAAGATGGCTGCGGCAACAACATGCGCCAACATGCGTTGGCGCACCGGAAGGCCCCGCATGTCATCAAGCAACGAGACGATGAACAGACCGATCAGCGGCAGTACCAGCCACCATACCAGAGAAGTAAGCATCAATGTCCAGCCCGACAACACGCCCGCCATCAGTCCGATGCCGCCGATACGCGGAATGGGTGCGGAATGCAGCGAGCGTTCATTGGGGATGTCCTGAATTTTTTTTCCGAATTTGCTGGACAGAATGGCCGCGATCAACGACAGGGTTACAAGAACAGAAACGATGGGGACATAATAAATCATATATGCGTTGCGCGATTCCAATCCGCAACGGTCTGCAGGCCTTGTTGCATAGTATATGGCGGTGTCCAGTTAAGTTCGCGGCGGATTTTACCACTATCAACACGCAACGAACCCAGCAGACGCTCAACTTGATCTGCTTTGCCAAACAGCCGCCCGGCTGATTTCAGCAAGGTTGGAGGGCAAGGAAACAAACGTGCCGGATGCCCCATCGCCGTGCCCAATCGCCGCAGGAGGTCAGGTGTGGAGATATCCTCGCCATCACTCACCAGATATGTCTGTCCGGCAGCGGAGGGATGTGTCGCGCAAACGATCAACGCATCCGCCAGGTTTTCGACGTAAACAAGGCTGCGCAAATTGCATACCGAAGCCAGTGGCAATGGAATCCCCTTGGCGAG
>JACREA010000073.1 GCA_016218465.1 Nitrosomonadales bacterium
CACTTGACCACGCCGGGGCCGTCTTCTGTGAGCGCCCTGACCAGTTCCGGCTTGTTCTCGAAGTGACCGCCGCCAATGGCATCCAGATAATGGCGTGTCGGGGAGTCGGTGCGCGATACTGCGGCCTGCATGCCGCCTTGCGACATCATCGAATTGGCATCGCCCATGCGCAGCTTGGTGGCGATGATCGAGCGCATTCCGTGTTCCTTCATCGCAACCAGCGCAGCATTACAGCCGGCGCCACCGCCGCCAATAATTAAAAGATCGGTTTCGAAATCCGGGTTTTCAAGATCTACCTGTTCGCTGCGCAGCCACGAGTGTGACTCCAGCAATTCGGACACTTCGGTAGTCAGCGTCTCGCCCTTGTTGGGGCCGACGCGCACCGGGCGGCGGGCACTGGGCTCGTAATCGGGATGAAAGCCCTCCAGAACCGCTTGACGCTCTTGAGCGCTCATCGGAGGGTATACAGGATCTGGTTTTCTGGCTAATTCCAAACGCTTGGGGCGTGTTTGAGCCACCTTACGCAACGATTCTTCCATGTAATCTGGATACATCTTAATTCCTCTCTAATTCCGTGTACCGGTTATTCCGAATCGCGGGCGTAGTAACGTTTCGACAAATCTTCGCGGCCCATTGACATCAGCTCGGCGTATTCAGCCTCGTAGACACCCTGCTCCACGGCTTTTACACGCTCCGCCAGTTCCGGGCTGTCCTTGCGCAGGTAACGGCCATATAAGCGTTTTGCCATGATACCCATCAAAGGTTGCGTGATCTCTGCCGGGCAACGCAGCATGCATAACCCGCAGACAACACAATCGAAGGAAAGATCCATCACCGTCGCAATATCGCCCCGCTTGGCAGCCTGCACATAATCCATGACCTGCAGCCCCTGAGGGCAGGACCTGGTACAAGTGTTGCATGCGACACAACGGAAAACTGACGGGTACATCTGCTGGATGGCTGTGACATTGGGCTTCAACTGCTCTATGTCATAAATCGCCTTTTCGGCCGGAACTGAAGGGATCTGGGCAAGCGTCATCCCTTCTTCAACCAGGGTCATGCAGGCCAAGCCAGTGCGTATCTTGTAATCCCCGGGTAAACGATAGATGGTGGCGCAGGCGCCGCAATAACCCTCGCGGCAACCGGCGCCGCGTATGATCTGGTGCCCGGCATACTCGATTGCGCCCATGATCGTCGCATCGGTCGGTACCTCATAGGCCTTGCCCATGATATAGACTGTAAACAGGGGTTGCTCTGCCGCCTTCTGCTTTTCGTCAGCCAATGAAGCCGACTTCTTGGTGGTTTCTACCTTCGCGCTCGTCATAATTGAATACCTTTTAAATTTGGCAAAGAAGTGACTTTGCTTTCCAATTCCGCTTCGTTTTTTTACGACATCCCAACCTATATTCAGTTCCCAAGCGGAACCTCAGCCGCTCTGCGACCGGGGCCTACAACTTGACTTAGGGGAGAACATCTTGAGTGTTGAGAGCAAACTTGCTCCGTCACTTCGATTTTTTTCGAGCTTTTTTCTTCGCGTTTTGAATTATAAAGATGTTTGTGAAAGATTGACAAGAGGGTAATAGCAAAAAACACCTAGTAAAAACAGCTCCAGATTTTGCAGCTTCACACAAGATACAAGGAAATACGGTTAAATAGGCTCGGAACATGAGCGATAGGCAATCAAAACGGTTATAGGGAGAAGCACTCAAAAAATTCAGTCGTTCGCCCAAATGCAAAGCTCCAAAAAATATAGTTTCGGCCAACCTGAATGTTATCTGGCACTGAAACCTTGTTTCATTGCACTGCATGTGTTTGAGATGCAAGCAAGATTTTTTTCGCAACGCGTCATCAATTGAAATGAAATGTGGGTTTTTAGAGACTCCCGGATATTTACACCCCGCAACATTACCGACTATCATCGCGGTTCTTTCGCGGTGCTGTCGTGATCGCATCGAAAATATTGCAACTTTTTTGATTTTAGAGACATTCATGACCAAAGCCCCCATACGCGTCGCCGTGACCGGCGCCGCCGGACAGATCGGTTACGCACTGCTGTTTCGCATTGCCAGCGGCGAGATGCTTGGCCGCGATCAGCCCGTCATCCTGCAACTGCTCGAACTGCCTTCCGACAAAGCGCAACAAGCCCTGAAAGCCGTAATGATGGAGCTGGAAGACTGCGCCTTTCCGCTGCTAGCCGGCATGGTCGTCACTTCCGATCCCAGAGTTGCCTTTGCGGATGTCAAACAAGCCCTGCTGGTAGGCGCCAGACCGCGTGGTCCCGGCATGGAACGCAAGGAACTGCTGCTGGAAAACGCCAGGATATTCACCGGGCAGGGCAAGGCCCTCGACGAAGTCGCCGCACGCGACGTCAAGGTGATCGTGGTCGGCAACCCGGCCAACACCAACGCGCTCATCGCGATGAACTCGGCCAGGAGCCTGCCCAGCACCAGTTTTACCTCGATGATGCGGCTGGACCACAACCGCTCCGTCTCCAAGCTGGCACGCCACACCGGCAAGCCGGTCACCAGCATCGAGAAGATGGCGGTGTGGGGCAACCACTCCCCGACGATGTATCCGGACATCCGCTTTGCCACGATTGACGGCGAACCCACCACGAATCTGGCGAACGACCCAACCTGGAACCGGGACGAATACATCCGCGAGATCGGGGGCCGCGGCGCTACCATCATCGCGATACGCGGACTGTCCGCCGCCGCTTCTGCCGCAAACGCGGCCATCGACCACATGCGCGACTGGAACTTGGGCTCCAACGGGCGCTGGGTCACGATGGGTGTCGTTTCCGACGGTTCATACGGCATCCCGGAGGGCATGGTCTACGGCTTCCCCTGCACGACCGCCAACGGCCGGTGGGAAATCGTCAAGGGCCTGGAAATCGACGGCTTCTCGCGCGGCAGGATGGATTTCACGCTGAAGGAGCTTCAGGAAGAGCGCGACTGCATTAAACATTTGCTCGACTGATTACATTTCGAAAGCAATATAAATTATTGTGCTTTGCGAGTGATGTTTGGAACCTAAGCCCCTTACATCCAATGCACGCCGCTTGCGGATAACGCACAACGACCTGATACAGTAATCAAAAAAATGGCGACCGTCGCGGTCGCCAAATAAGGAAGGGAAAAGTATCAAAAGAAGATTCGTCTTCAACTTCAAATACTCGGCTGGAACTATATCCGCCCACCCAAAAAAATACCTTGACCCGCGTCAACCTTGATGCAAATTCCAATCTCAATACTTTTCGAATACCTCTAAACACTGAGAACAGGTAACTCAGCTTCCCTGCCCTGCCCATAAACTTCCGTCAATATCTCGACAAATCGCCGTGCCTGTGGCGACAGGAATTTTCCTTTGCGCAGCACCAGCCCGTAGCTTCGCTGGGGGAAGTACTGATTGAGCGGGATGCGCACCAGCTTCTCGTGTCCAGTCAGGCAGATGTCGGTGACGATGGAGATACCCATGCCCAGTTCCACATATTTTTTGATAACTTCCCACCCTCCCGCTTCAAGCGTGACTGAAAAAGTCAGGTTGTTTTGCTGGAAGACGTATTTGACAATGCGCCAGGTCGAAAGATGGCTGGGCGGCAATATCATGCCGTAATGACTGATATCCTGCAGCGTGACTTTCCGCAATTTCGCCAGAGGAT
Source organism: Nitrosomonadales bacterium (assembly GCA_016218465.1). Classification (GTDB taxonomy): domain Bacteria; phylum Pseudomonadota; class Gammaproteobacteria; order Burkholderiales; family Gallionellaceae; genus Gallionella. Next base: position 3,662 of record JACREA010000073.1, read on the forward strand.
GATCCAGCGGGGTAATCAGTGCCGGATCGTAGGTCACCACTTGCTGGTAGGTCAGGTCGTCTGGCATATCCAGCATGGAGCCCACAGCGAAATCGATTTCGTCAGCGCGCAACATCTTCAACCCGTCGCGCCCGGTAACGTTATTTATCCTGAGTTTGACGCGCGGATGGGCGGCAACGAAACGGCTCACCGCTTCCGGCAGAATGTAGAGGATGGTAGATTCGCCCGCACCGATATTCAGTTCACCCGATTCCAACTGGCCGTGATGCGCAGCAAAGTTTTCCTGTAAACCATCCATACCGTCGACCAGCGGCCCAGCCAATGAGTAAAGAGACTCGCCACTCGGCGTCAATTTAAGGTGATGCCCGCGCCGCTCGAACAGCGTTACCTCCAGCTCTCGTTCCAATGCCTGAATTTGCAGGGTGATGGAGGGCTGGCTCAAAAA
>JACREA010000067.1 GCA_016218465.1 Nitrosomonadales bacterium
CGGGTCGCGTATTCCCCGGCAAGCGCATGACCGGTCATCTGGGTGACGTGCAAAGGACCGTTCAGAACCTTCAGGTCGTGCGTGTTGATGTTGCGCGTCAATTGCTGCTGGTCAAAGGCGCTGTTCCAGGTTGTATAAACAGCAGCATCATCGTGCGTCCCGCAGTGAAGGCAGGTGCGTAATGGAACTTAAAGTCATTAACGATAAAGGTCAGGCGACCGCAAATTTGAGCGCGTCCGACGAATTGTTTGGCCGTGAATACAACGAAGATCTGGTGCACCAGTTGGTCACCGCCTATCAGGCGAATGCGCGTGCCGGTAACAGCAAGCAAAAGGGACGTAGCGAAATCGCGAAGAGCACCCGCAAGCCATTTGCCCAAAAAGGCACCGGCCGTGCGCGTGCCGGTATGGCGTCCAGCCCGTTGTGGCGCGGCGGCGGCAAGATTTTCCCGAACACCGGCGAAGAGAATTACACCCAAAAAATCAACCGCAAGATGTATCGTGCGGGCTTTGCTTCGATCCTGTCGAAACTGGTCAGCGAGAATCGCCTGGTGGTGGTGGACAGTTTGACCGTTGATGCGCCCAAGACCAAGTTGCTGGCGCAAAAGATCAAGGGGCTGGGGCTGGATGGCCGACTGCTGATCATCACCGACAATGTGGATGAAAATTTATATTTGTCTTCGCGCAATCTGCCTGACGTGCTGGTGCTGGAAGCCAATCAAGCCGACCCGATCAGCCTGGTGCGCTTTACAAACGTGATTGTGACGCGCAATGCGGTGGCTAAAATTGAGGAGATGTTCGCATGAGTACGCAACAATTCAGCCCCAAACAATTTAGCCAGGAGCGCTTGATGAAAGTATTGCTGGCTCCGCAAATCTCCGAAAAGGCAACCTATGTTGCTGATAAAAACAACCAAGTGATCTTCCGCGTGACAACTGACGCAACCAAGCCCGAGATCAAGGCCGCCGTCGAATTGATGTTCAAGGTGAACGTGGAAAGCGTCCAGGTGGCATGCGTCAAGGGCAAGGCCAAGCGTAGCGGCCGTATCATGGGTCGTCGCAACGACTGGAAGAAGGCTTATGTATGCCTGACTGCCGGTCAGGAAATCAATTTTGCTGCAAGTGAGCAAGGATAATCATCATGGCATTGATTAAACTAAAACCAACAACTCCGGGGCAGCGTGCAGTCGTGCGCGTCGTTAATCCAGAGCTGCATAAGGGTAAACCAGTCGCAGCATTGCTGGAAAAGCAAAACAGGACTGCGGGTCGCAACAACAACGGGCACATCACTACGCGCCACATGGGCGGTGGTCATAAACAGCATTATCGCCTGGTGGATTTCAAGCGCGACAAGGATGGCATTCCGGCGACTGTAGAGCGTCTGGAATATGATCCAAACCGTAGCGCCAACCTGGCTTTGCTGTGTTATGCCGATGGTGAGCGTCGTTACATCATTGCGCCTAAAGGTGTTGCAGCCGGCGCATCTTTGGTGAGCGGTTCGGAAGCTCCTATCAAACCGGGCAATGCATTGCCTTTGCGCAACGTTCCGGTTGGCTCGACCATACACTGCATCGAAATGTTGCCTGGGAAGGGTGCGCAGCTGGCACGCTCTGCAGGTACCTCCGTGCAGCTGCTGGCGCGCGAAGGCAGCTATGCGCAATTGCGTTTGCGTTCAGGCGAAATCCGCAAGGTGCATATCGATTGCAAGGCGACTTTGGGCGAAGTAGGTAATTCAGAACACAGCCTGCGTTCCATCGGCAAGGCTGGAGCGATGCGTTGGCGCGGTGTCCGCCCGACCGTTCGCGGTGTGGTCATGAACCCGATCGATCACCCGCATGGCGGCGGCGAAGGCAAGACTGCCGCTGGCCGTCACCCAGTCAGCCCGTGGGGTGTTCCTGCAAAAGGCTTCCGTACACGTCGCAACAAACGCACTAGCGGTATGATCGTGCGTCGTCGCTTTCAGGTTTAAGGGGTAGATATATATGGCACGTTCGATAAAAAAAGGCCCATTTGTCGATGCTCACTTGCTCAAGAAGGTTGAGACGGTGCGCGCGACCAACGATAAACGCCCGGTAAAAACCTGGTCGCGCCGCTCTACGGTGTTGCCAGAGTTTGTCGGTTTGACAATTGCGGTGCACAACGGAAAGCAGCACATTCCGGTGTATATATCCGAAAACATGGTGGGCCATAAGTTGGGCGAATTTTCCCTGACGCGCACTTTCAAGGGCCATTCTGCTGATAAAAAAGCAGTGGTCAAGAAATAAGGAGAAATTATGACAACGACTATTGCAGTTGCAAAAAGGATTCATCTCTCCGCGCAAAAGGGACGTTTGGTGGCTGATCAAATTCGCGGTTTGCCGGTAGCGCAAGCGCTCAACATTTTGAATTTCAGCCCGAAGAAGGCTGCGGCTATCATCAAAAAGGCTCTTGATTCTGCGATTGCGAATGCCGAGCATAACGACGGAGCTGATATTGATGAGCTGAAGGTTAAAGCTATTTACGTTGATAAGGCGGCATCCGGGAGAAGTTTTATCGCAAAAGCCAAGGGGCAGGGCAATCGTTTGGAAAAACAAACTTGTCACATTACGATCAGCGTCGGGAACTAAGGGTAGATTATGGGACAGAAAATTCATCCAACCGGTTTCCGGTTAAGCGTTCGTAAAAACTGGGATTCCAAATGGTTCGCAAACAGCAAGAATTTTGCCGGTTTATTGCTCAAGGATATCGAAGTTCGTGATTTCCTGAAAAAGAAACTCGCTTCCGCCGGAGTATCCAAGGTGGTCATCGAGCGACCTGCCAAAAACGCGAAGGTGACTATTTATACCGCGCGGCCCGGCATGGTGATTGGCAAAAAAGGCGAGGATATTGAGACATTACGTGCTGAATTACGCAAGCGCATGGGGCTTCAATCGGTCGAGTTGGCGATTGAAGAAGTGCGCAAGCCGGAAGTTGATGCGCAGTTAATCGCCGACAGCATTACTGCTCAGCTGGAAAAGCGCATCATGTTCCGCCGCGCGATGAAACGCGCGATGCAGAATGCAATGCGCCTGGGCGCCCAAGGGATCAAAATTATGAGCGCAGGCCGCCTGAATGGCATTGAAATCGCTCGTACCGAGTGGTATCGCGAGGGCCGTGTGCCATTGCATACGCTGCGTGCCGATATCGATTACGGCACCTCCGAAGCAAAAACCACTTATGGTGTCATCGGTGTAAAGGTTTGGGTGTTCAAGGGCGAGGTCACGGATCAGGAAGTTGCCGCGCCAATCGTCGCTGAGCCAGAAAAGAAAGCAAGAAAGTCGGGAGCAAAACATGCTACAGCCAGCTAGAAGAAAATACCGCAAGGAACAAAAGGGCCGCAATAGCGGTATTGCCACTCGTGGCAACAAGGTGAGTTTTGGCGAGTTTGGCCTGAAGGCGGTTGCGCGTGGCCGCTTGACTGCGCGTCAAATTGAAGCTGCACGCCGTGCAATGACCCGCCACATCAAACGCGGTGGCCGTATCTGGATCCGTATTTTTCCCGATAAGCCGATCTCCAAAAAACCGGCTGAAGTTCGCATGGGTAATGGCAAGGGGAACCCCGAGTTTTACGTTGCCGAAATTCAGCCCGGCAAGATGTTGTACGAGATGGATGGGGTGGATGAAACATTGGCGCGCGAAGCGTTCCGATTGGCTTCGGCAAAATTACCACTAGCCACCACATTTGTAGTTAGACAGGTAGGTACATAACATGAAAGCAAGTGAACTTAAGGCCAAGTCCGTATCGGATCTGCATAATGAACTGTTGTCTTTGACCAAAGCTCAGTTCGGGATGCGCATGCAGCTGGCGACACAGCAAATGACCAATACCAGTGAATTGCGCAAAGTGCGCCGCGATGTTGCGCGCATCAAGACTGTGCTGACAGAGAAGGGTGCCCAGAAATGAGCGATTCTAAAGCTATGAGCGAAGCTAAACTTAAGCGTACCCTGACCGGTATTGTAGTAAGCGACAAGATGGACAAGACTGTAACAGTCTTGGTCGAGCGCAAGGTGAAACACCCATTGCTGGGCAAAATCATTCGCGTTTCCAAGAAATACCACGCACACGATGAGGCCAATGAGTTTCATGCTGGTGATGTGGTTTCCATTGAAGAGTGCCGCCCGATTGCGAAAACCAAGAGTTGGCGTGTTGCCAAGCTGGTTGAAAAGGCTGCTGCAACTTAATATTACTTGCGTTATTTCCAAGTTTGAATATAATGCGCGGCTTCGTTTCCGAACCCTCTCCTCAATCCTCTCCCAAAGGGAGAGCGTAGCGAGGGTCCGGAAGCGAACGATAGGAAGAACGTGTTTTTACCCGCCGCTTGCGGCGACCTAACCCGAACGGGTTCCAAAACTGGCCGCAGTGAGCGGAACAAGTTGGAGATCAAATAATGATACAAA
>JACREA010000068.1 GCA_016218465.1 Nitrosomonadales bacterium
TCTGGATTTTCGAGAAGGCGTTGCCTTATCCGACCGAACGAAAGTTCAACAAGCTTCAGTTCATCTCTTCTTCGCTCTACAGCCTCGGCCACGGCGGAAATGACGCGCAGAAAACCATGGGCATCATCGCCGTCCTGCTGTATGCCAACGGTTATCTGGAGGGCGGGTTCCATGTCCCGTTCTGGGTGGTGATTTCCTGCCATGTTGCCATGGCTCTCGGCACCCTGTTCGGCGGCTGGCGCATCGTAAAAACAATGGGCATGGGCATCACCCGGATCAGGCCCACGGGCGGTTTCTGCGCGCAGACTTCAGGCGCCGTGACACTGTTTCTTGCGACCTGGATGGGCATCCCCGTCTCGACGACGCACACCATCACCGGCGCTATCGTCGGCGTCGGCCTGTCGCGCCGCGTTTCCGCAGTGCGCTGGGGACTCGCCTCGCGCATCGTCTGGGCCTGGGTGCTGACCATTCCCGTATCCGGCCTGATCGCAGCCATTTTCTGGTATCTCGGGCGCGGGTTTATGGGGTAACCCAATAGCCTTGTCATCGACCGCCATTTCATCCAATCGCTCGAAACGGCTGCTTGGGTGCGCTGTGCGCACCCAAGCAGCCCCACCCGCCGTCAATCCGTCTATCTTCACCGTCGGCTGCCCCATCCCAACCGGTACGCTCTGGCCTTCCTTGCCGACGGTGTCTGGGATCAACCCTGCTTCAAAATATCCTTCGACTTCTCTCCGCTGATTTTCGCCATCCGTAAAAATGCCGCCAGCTCTTCTACCCAGCGCAATTTCTGTTCCGGTGTGAGCTGCCGGAATGCTTGCAGGCGTTCGTCGCTGACATAGTCAGGTACGGTCGCCAGGCGGGAAGTTTGTTTTCATTGCTTCTTGATCCGCTGCAAATGTTCGATGTCGGTAAGGTCTATCGGGCGTCCGACCGCCTTTTTAAGCGCGATCAGATCGTCTATGGACACCACTTGAATAGCGGTGTTCGCAACTTTTAATACTTCTGCGCGTGATGCCATACCGGCAAATTCAACAGGTGGGAACAACAACACATTGACGGTGACACCGGCCAAATCCGGTGTGCGCAGGGCGAACGCTTCGAGGTGACGTTCCTTGCGCCATTGGCGTAACAGTTCCAGATTGCCGAGCGAATCCAGCGGGACAGGCAACACGGGAGACAGTTTGAGCTCCTTGGCGGCTTCGATCAAGGCTGACAGGTTACCCGTATTCATCGCGACAGTGATATCCACGTCCATCGTGGCGCGTTCCACGCCATGCAGCGATACTGCCAGCCCGCCAATCAGCAAATAGTCCACCTTATGACGGGCGAGTGAGGAAAAAAGATCAACATAAAACATCAGGCCGTCCCACCCGCTGCCAAACCAGTTACATATACCCGATCTGATTTATTTATTATCATGCGACTTATCCTGTTCAAAGCAAAATCTTTCAAACAACAATTCACTTCACCCCCTCTGATAGAGTCACTTTTGCTTAACCTCGCTCAAGCAGGTAAAGCTAATGCACACCAAACTTTTCTTCCGGGTCTGGTTTCGGAAGTAAGCGGTCACGATTAAACGGGAGCGGCTTCTGGACGGGCACTGGCTCTCCGGGGAACTCCTTAACCCAAAATGCCCGGTCATCCTCGCTGGCATAATATTTCAGGTAAATAGCGTTATCCTCTTCGCTTCCGCTGCCAATCAAATCAATGTGGCAGTCCATGGTGAAAGAGGGTGATTGAATCACCGTCTCTTCCAGCAGAATATCGCCCCAAAGCAGACTATAAAGTTCACGATTACTCAGGTGATCGGTATGCTCAAGATAGGCTCCCATCAACGCCAGCGCATTGATGACCTCCCATAATTTGGCATGAAGTTCAGTATCCGCCAACTCGTCAGGAGCAGGCAGATGAATGCCTGAATCAACTAAAACCTGAAATGTCTGGCTCCATGTTGCTTGCTCGAATGCGTCAATGTTTTTCTCGAACTGCTCCTGGATTTCTGTGGAGCAATCACCAGATTCGTCAAACAAAATTTCTTTATTTATATTTGCCATCGTAGTTCCTTGTTGCCGCTGAGCGTAACGTATGGTTTGTCATGTTCAAATCAAGATTACTAAAAAAACAAATCACTCTGCTTGCTGAGAGGTAGTGGTTGTTGCACATGTTTTACCCCAGTTGGAATTAAAGGAGCCATGTTCGGAATAAATCCGTTTGTTCAGAATTCGTGGCAATTCAATCACGCTGCTTGCTCTTCGAGCTTCGCAGGACAGCTTTCGAGGTATAGAGTGTCAGGGTCGAAGTCAATTTCTTTTGGCCATGTGACTGTGCCATGACTGGCACGTACCAGCTTGAAAAACGCAATTTGGCGTAGCGGTTCGAATGCCGGATAAACCAGATAAGGCTTCATGTCGAAATGGCGTATTTCACCATTGGCAAAGGTGAGTAGCAGCGCGTAATCGTCGTGGGCGGTGACTGCGGTAATCCGTGGGTTCATGGTTTTCTCCCAGCATCTTGCGCCACGACTATTACTCCCCTCGCCTAATTAAAGTACACTCAAGCAGCACGCGCATGCTGCACTTCGAGTGGATAGGCGCCATTGGCGCGCGCTTCCAGCAATACCACTTCCACTGCGCTGCCATCTTCGGCATAGCTGATATGCGTGTTCCAGTTTTGTGATATTTCGCGGGTAATTGGCTTGTCTGACAAGCGGATCACCAGTATATCGTCTTCATCAAAATAAGTTGTGTGCATGTTTACCTCCTACAAAACCTCAAAATGGTGCATGACTGTTTTAACCACAACATGATCCTCCAGCACCAGCACTGCACATAGCAAATTGTCATGCCGTTCCGGGAATTCCTTGAAGGCCCCCAAAATAACCCCATAGGTGCGTGGCATCTTTGTAACGTGCCTCTCCGAAATCAATCACCTCAAGCAACATCGCTTCGCTGACATCACGTTCGACCATACGAATCTTCGCGTGGCTGGAAATGACGACAGGAAGTTGGAAGCGGACACTAAACATGGCGATGACTGTAACGCCCCTTAATTAGCTTGTCCAGATGCATTTACAACAGCTTGGTAGGGTGCGCTGTGCGCACCATGGCGCATGAAATGTACCCTACGCCGTCCCGCCCACCGTCAACCCGTCTATCCTCACTGTAGGCTGTCCCACCCCCACCGGCACGCTCTGGCCTTCTTTGCCGCAGGTGCCGACGCCGGGGTCGAGCGCCATGTCGTTGCCGATCATCGAGATGCGTGTAAGCACATCCGGGCCGTTGCCGATCAGGGTCGCGCCTTTAACCGGATGGGTGATCTTGCCGTCCTCGATCATGTAGGCTTCGGCGGTAGAGAACACGAATTTGCCGCTGGTGATGTCCACCTGTCCGCCGCCGAAATTCACCGCATACAAACCGTGTTTGACCGAAGCAATGATTTCCTGCGGGTCTTTGTCGCCGTTGAGCATGTAGGTGTTGGTCATGCGCGGCATCGGCAGGTGGGCATAGGATTCGCGCCGCGCATTGCCTGTGACCGGCACGCCCATCAGCCGTGCGTTGAGCGTGTCCTGCAAGTAACCTTTGAGTATGCCGTTCTCGATCAGCGTGGTGCATTGGGTAGGGTTGCCCTCATCGTCCATCTGCAACGAGCCGCGTCGTCTTGCCAGTGTGCCGTCGTCCACGACGGTGACGCCCTTCGCCGCGACGCGCTCGCCGACGCGACCGGAAAATGCGGAGCTGCCCTTGCGATTAAAGTCACCTTCCAGACCATGTCCGATCGCTTCATGCAGCAGGATGCCAGGCCAGCCGTTGCCCAGCA
>JACREA010000074.1 GCA_016218465.1 Nitrosomonadales bacterium
CGCCATCGGTGTGGTTCGGGGCGGACAGAGGCCGGTTGATAAAGCAGCCGAAGTATAAGCAACTGCTAAAGCGGAAATAGTAAGGGCGCGATTTATCGCGCCCTTATTCATTATCAGGCCGGAAAATGATCTGCAGCTCACAGGCGTTATTGCGCTTCGGGGGTTTTTATTCTATCAAACCTTCGACTCGGAAACGGCGTGCATAAGACGCCATGTTGAACCGGAGTGAGATAAATACTAAGGGTAAACTGAGATAAATGGTGGGACGATCAAGGTCAAAGCGGGTTCAAGCGAACGAGGAATAAAAATCATTTTTACCCCTTGCAAAAGAAAAATCAGGCCAATTTAACCCAATTCAACATCACGTCAGCCTTCTTAAAGAGCTGATCGAAATCACCCTCAGCAAAACCGGATGATACTTCAAGACAGCGCATCCGGATATCGTACATAAATTTGTCATGATCAGATAACAAAACGGAACTGCGTATTTCGTCGCCATGTTTCTGGCAATAGCGATGTATGGTGGACTTAGATATGGAGTGTCCCAACGATTTCAACAAGTCAGAATGGTACTCAAAATCACCCAAGTTTGAATCAACAAGGCTTTGATGTAATTGCAAGCGAATATCTTTAGGCAGAATTGAACAAGCATTTCTTTTTGGCATGATTATTTCCTTTCTGTTCTGAGGATATTGAGCTGGGTGTTTAGGGTGACGTAGTACATTTCAATCATGGTTTCCATGACATCGAACGGGTCGCATTCCTTTTCTTCCTTGGGTATAGAACGGGCTAAACGGGCTGCGGCGATGGATACGACGTTTGCGCTGGGCGCTGGTTTTTTTCTGGGCATAGCGAGACTCCTATTCGGTTTGGTTAAACCGCCCTCGCATGCTTTCAAACATAGGAGGGCGGCGATGCAGGTTGAAAGACCGGGAATAGGAACCGGCGCAGCTTGCGCTGCCCCACACCGCCGCCCAAACTGGGTGCGCGTGTTGACGGACGTAAAAATGGCCGCATTGCTGGCGGCCTGTCCGCCTATTCTCCGGGCTTTCAATCCCGACTGCCCATGTGGGGCAGCGAGCGCACTATAAGCCCGGAGGTTTGCGGATGTCAACATGATGCGAATTAATCGGGAAATAGGCCGGGTTGGCGCGAGGCTTTTTCGGCGGTGAGCATAATTTTTAAGACTCTATATATATGTTGAACCGAGACATTGAATTCCATTGCGAGTTTGTCATGGTTGTCGCCGGTGAATTTGGCGTAAATTTGAGCATTGCGCCGCGCAGCCATGTCGAAAGGGAAATACACATTTTGACCACCCCAGTGTGAGGCAATATCATCGGCCACTTCTGTGCCGGTTTCAGCGGCAATATTATTAGCTATACCACGAGCAATAAGACGTTCAGCCAACCTGGCTGAAAGATCGGATATTAGCTCGCACGCCTGACGCCTATTTCGCGACATTCTGAACCTCGCGTGCCAGCCATTTCTTCAGCTCCTCGATCACTGAGGAGGCTTCTTGTTTGTTCAACCATTGCAGCGCATCGCGACCTGTCTGGCGTTTCACAAACGCAGCCAGCGCAGATTCGGATGGATTGCGCACTTTGCCAGCCGCATGAAGCTCAAGCCACAGAGCACGAATCTTCTTACTTTGCGGATCATCGGCCAATTTGCGAGGATGCGGTTTGGTGCGTTTGAAGCCACACGCTTCAAGGTGATCCAATACATTTCTGCGACCTACAAAATCTAGCTCGGTGCTGCTCTTAACCCGCGCCACAGCCCACAGCATGGCACGATAAGTATCATCGTCCATCGCAAGCTGCTGTTTGGCGATGTGGATAATTTGAATATCGCGTTTTTTCTCGGCGAAGCGGGCCGGATACTTGTTCATTACACACCAGCCTTTATTACACGCGGCTGGATCGTGTCGCATTGACGACATTTCCGCTCGTGCGAGGCAACCAACCCATGTTTGTACATGATTTGGCACGTTGATTCTGGCGTGGATGACGGCGTGCGCGACTTCGTGCGGGATCAGTTCTGCCAGCTTTCCATCCAGTGGCAGGACGATGGTGCCGATGTGCCGCGCTGCGCGCTGCGCGGGCAGGAAAAAGGCGCAGACGGTATTGCCGTCATAACAGCGTCGGGCGACGGTCTGATGCTCGCGGTGCACGTCGGCGACGGTGGGCAGCACACGTATCCTGAGCCTGATGCTGCCGTGGGTGACGACGAATACTTTAATAGCGGCCATCAGTGCACCTCCGGCTTCTTGTACGACTTGCGCCGGTCGGACATTTGTCTGAGCTGCAGGGCGATGGCGGGCCTGTCGTTCGCATCGAATGAGTCAATCAGGGCATAGATACTCGCCGAGAGGTTGTGCGCGAGCACGTTCATTTCGTGCAGCTTGGCGCAAACGTCAGACAGTTGTAGCCCTTGCTCAATGGCATCGCCTTCCAGGCGTTTGTATTGCTCGCGCAGCTCTTTGACGCTGAGCTTGTCCGGGTTGCACAGGGTCGGGAGGCGAGTAATGGTTGAGCCGCTCATAGCGCCACTCATCCCGGCCCGCCATTGCAATTGTTTGGCGCGGCGTCCTCCGGCAACCGGCGTGGACTTTCACTGCCATCCGGTATGCCGATAATTTCCTCGACGCGATCACCGGCCAGCACTTCGACCATGTCGTACATGGTTTCGGCGCAGGCCAGTGCCTGGGCGTGCAGCTCAACCGGCCAGACGAATTTCGCTTCGTCGAGGCGTTGGGCGAGATCGGCCAGTTCGCGCGCCATGTCGATCCGCGTGTCGATTACTTCGGGGGCGCTCATACCGCACCCCTTCTGCCGAACAGAAACCAGTGCAGACGATTGGCCGCTGAGCGCGGGCGGACATCCACATGCTCCGCCCAGCGCACCTCGCAGCCGTGGCGCATCACGAAGCTATAACGCCTGGTACCTTTCGGGCCGCGCTCGTACGCCTGCACCTGTCCTTCAAAATCTCCGCAGAGTTCGCAGTTGCGGATGATGATGACCGGGCAGGTGTTGCCGTTTTTGATGGCGAGCACTTCAATATTTTGCGCGCGCAACCACTTGACGCAGTAGTCGGCGCGAGAAGCGAGATCGAAGCGCTGCGTGTGTTGTGGGAATGTATGTGTTAGCATGGCTACGGCCTCCTTTACAGTTCCTTGATTACATCCGCGCCCACCTTGGCAGCGCCGATCTCGGCGGCAAGGTTGAGGGCGCTGGTCACCAGGTTGTTCACCACCAGCGGATACACCATCGAGACGCTTTTGCCTCCGGCCTTCTGGCGGGTCAGGCGGGTGCGCATGGCGTCGTAGGCATCCTTGTCGAACAGCTCGTCGGGCTTCTTGCCGATGCGCTTGAATTTCAGCGTGAGGTATTCCTCCATGTTGCGGTCCAGCGGAACGAGTTCGGCAACTTCGCAGCGGCGGATCACTTCGCGGGCTTCGTAGTTGGTGCGCTCGTCGAGTTTGGTTTTCAGTTCGGGCTGGCCGACGAGGATGATGGAGAGCAGTTTCTTGAAACCGTCTTCCAGCTCCCAGAAACGCTTGAGGAACTTGAGCGTCTGGACGGAAAGGTCGTGTGCTTCCTCGATCAGCAGCGAGTGGACGTTACCGGCGCGGCTGGAATCATTGAGCAGTTTTTCTACCTTGCGGGCCTTGGCTTCCAGGCTGCGCGGCACTTTCTCGCCGGGGCGCAGGTCGTCGATGATGGCCTCGCAGATGCCGCCAGCGGTCATCGTGCCCTTGTCGATCAGGCGCGGCTGGATCAGCACGATCAGCTGCGAGTCGCGCTGCACGCGGTCGATCAGATCGCGGCGCAGCACGGTTTTGCCCGCGCCGGATTCGCCCACTACCGCGAGAAATCCGCCGTATTTGGCCGTGCTGAACATGGCCTCGCGGATGTAGCGCTGATCGGCTGAGAGGAAGACATCTTCCGGTCCATGCACGTCGTCGATGAACGGGTCGCGGAATATTCCAAAGTGTTTTTTTGCGTTAGATGAAAGCATTTCGATCTCCAAAGGTTCGATTACAGGTTGCAGGCGGGCGGCTTTTTGCCCCAGATGGACGTTGAGCGGATGGGCGTTGCGCGTGTGGTCGTCGTCCTCGATCTCCCAGATGTGCGCGATGTCCAGCTCGTCCACGTCGTGGCGGCGCAGCAACTCTTCGGTCTGGCGCTTGATGCTGTCCGCAGAGGTCAGCTTCGGCCAGGTGCCCCAGTTCATGATCTGTGTGGCGGCGGAAAGCGACAGCGGCTTGCCTTCGACGCCACGGCCTTCCTGCTTGATGCTGTTGGCCCATTCGTTCTGGCGGATACCGAGGCGTGCGAGCACGCCTTTGAGTTTGAGCGGCATGTAATGGGCCTCCTGTTTAAGTGCGGTCGCGGTGCGCATGGCGAACTCCGCTGTGGTTTGCGTTTACTGATTTCATTTGCTACAATCCCTCCGTCGTCGTTACAAAGCCGCTGATGAACTACTAGCCATTCGACTAAGCTGACAAACTACGTCAGCCAAGTCGCTGGTTATGTCGCGGCACCCATCGCCCGCCGTGTTGACGCACGGCGGGCGAAATCTTTTCAGAGTTCCAAAGGTAGCTGCCGCTCTTTCAAGACGAGCTTGAGCGCTCGCTGAAACTCCCTGTTCAAGCGCTTGGCGCGCTTGTATTCTTCTTCCGTTATCAAGCCCCATTGCAGGCAGCGCTTGAGATGGTTGCGCACCG
>JACREA010000076.1 GCA_016218465.1 Nitrosomonadales bacterium
GGTATTGCCATTTTCGTCCTTGGCAGAAATTTCATGCACCGCCTGCCAGCTGCCGACGTCGTTCCAGCCGATTTCGCAGGGGATGAGCGAGACACGATCGGACTTTTCCAGCACGCCGTAGTCGATGGAGATTGATGGCATATTGGCGAAATGTTTTTCCACGGCTTGCTGGAAGGTTTCGCCAGCACGGCTTTCGGCAAGAATGGTTTGTACAATCTGGTGAACCACAGGTAAATGACGTTTTATCTCGGCAAGGATCACTGAAGCGCTCCACACGAACATGCCCGAATTCCAGTAGTAATCACCTTCCTTCAAGAAACGTTCGGCGGTGGCAATATCCGGCTTTTCGGTAAATCGCTCCACTTCATACACTTGACCATCATTGGCTTGATGCGCCTTGATGTAGCCGAAGCCGGTATCGGGGCGGGTTGGCTGAATACCAAAGGTTATCAGCTTGCCATTCTGCGCAGCTCGAATAGCTACGTCCAGATGCGCACGGAAACGCGCTTCGTCTTTGATGATATGGTCGGCAGGCAATACGACCATGACGGGGTCGCGTCCCTCCGCAATCAGGTAAGCGGCGGCCAGTGCGATGGCTGGCGCAGTGTTACGGGCGATAGGTTCGTACAGCGTCTGATAAGGCAGCAGGGCGTGATATGCCTCGCCTTTGGCATGCGCCTCCTGCGTGACAATCAATACGTTCTTGGCCTCTATCGTCGGCGACAAACGTTCGATGGTGGTTTGCAGCAGCGATGCCTCTCCATCCAGCACCAGGAATTGTTTGGGCAGATGCTGTCGCGACATCGGCCACAATCGGCTGCCGCTACCGCCCGCAAGAATGACTGCATGCACTTCACTCATGTGCGCTCCCCTGCAAACCTATTTGTTCGGTTTCGCGCTGCAGTTCTTCGATCTCAGCGCGAAGCCGCTCGTATTCCTGCACCTTGGATTTGAGGAACTGCACAGTCATGCGCGCCTTTTGCTCGACCCCACCCGGGGTGAGCAGGTAGGCATATGCAAGCTTGTTGTCGCTGTTACGGAAGTTGTTGATCTTGATGCTGCCTTTTGCGACCAGCGCGTTGAGACAGAAATTGACTTTGCCAAGACTAACGCCCAGCCGTTTCGCCAAATCCCTTTGCGAAAGTCCCGGGTTTTCTTCAAGGGTCTTGAGCAGACCATAATGTGTGGTGTCGTCTAGCATTTGAAGTGTGTTCAATCAATGAACGGCGCGCATTACAACAGCAGAGCATGTTCATGTCAAGTGAGCGCGGGATGTAGCCGACGAGTTTGGTTATGCCCGCGAATATCTATATCATTCGCCTGCTCAATACCGGGTTTTTGTTATTCAGGATCGCCGTGCAGACTCTTTCAAACATTTTATTGGTTAAAACATCTTCGCTGGGCGATGTATTGCACAATCTCCCTGTTGTGACGGATATTTTAAAACGATACCCCGCCATTCAAATCGACTGGGTAGTAGAGGAAAGTTTTGCCTCGTTGCCTGCACTTCATCATGGCGTGCATGAAGTCATTCCTGTCGCAATACGCCGCTGGCGAAAATCCTGGTGGTCCTCTCGCGGTGAGTTTCGCGGTGTTTGTCGCAATATGGGCGTCCGTCAATACGATATCGCTTTGGATACCCAAGGCTTGCTGAAGAGCGCTCTCATTGCACGCTGTGCGCAAACAACACGTTGCGGTTTCGCCTGGGATAGCGCCCGTGAACCGCTTGCCAGCCTGTTCTACAACCGTCGCTTTTCTGTCGCCAAGGATCAGCATGCGGTGGAACGCAACCGCCAGCTCGCGGGATTGGCACTGGGCTATAAGCCGGAAGGTGCTGCGGATTACGGCATTCGTCCGCCCGCCATCACCCACCCCGACTGGCTGACGAACGGGGCGTATGCTGTGCTGCTGCACGCTACCAGTCGCTCCGACAAGCTGTGGAGCGAGGCAAACTGGATCGCACTGGGGCGCTATCTGCATGAGAAAAATATTCGCTGCGTTTTGCCGTGGGGCAGCGAGGCAGAACAGGCGCGCAGCCTGCGCCTCGCTGGAGCCATCCCCGATGCCATCACGCCTCCTCGCCTGAACCTGAATGATGCGGCCTCCCTGCTTGGCGGCGCGCAAGTGGTAATCGGCGTGGACACAGGCCTCGCCCATCTCGCGGCTGCGCTGAACGTGCCCACCGTCGGCATATACACCATGACCGATCCGGCGCTGACCGGCTTGTATGCAGGCCGGCGCGCCGTCAATCTTGGCAACATTAACTGCACGCCTGATGTCGCTGCCGTGATTGGCGCGCTGCAACAGGCGATGTCATGCTGAACCTGAGATTGCTTTATACCTTCGCGCTGTGGCTGCTGCTGCCGTACATTTTTCTGCGCCTGCTTTGGCGTTCGCGCAAGCAGCCTGAATACCTGCATCACATCGGTGAGCGTTTCGGCTTTTATTCCGTAAGAAGCAGTCAGCCGGTTATCTGGCTGCACGCCGTCTCGGTGGGGGAAGCCCGCGCCGCGCAGAGCCTGGTCACTCGGCTACGCGCTACTTTTCCCGATCACCAAATCCTGCTCACCCACACCACACCGACCGGACGTGCCGCCAGCGAGCAACTGTATGGCGACGGTGTGCTACGCGTGTATTTGCCCTACGATTATCCGTTTGCGGTGAACCGGTTTTTGCGCTGCTTCCGCCCGCGACTGGGGATACTGATGGAAACGGAAATCTGGTTCAACCTGATCCGCGCATGCCGCAAAACCGGAATGCCGCTGCTGTTGCTGAATGCGCGCATGTCGGAAAATTCGGCGCGCAGTTATGCGCGGTTTGCGCGGTTGACTGGCGAAGCGCTGGGCGGGCTTACCGCTATCGCCGCGCAAACTGCCGATGACGCCGCACGCTTGTCCGGCCTTGGTGCGAAGAACGTTTCCGTGATGGGCAATCTCAAGTTCGATATTGAGCCACCGCCCGCCATGCTGGAACTGGGAAGGCAATTGCGCGCGAAGATCGGCACGGCACGCAAGGTGTTTCTCGCCGCCAGCACTCGCGACGGTGAGGAAGCGTTGCTGCTCGATGCGCTGAAGCAGGTACATATTCCTGGCCTGCTGTTGTTGATCGTGCCGCGCCACCCGCAGCGTTTTGCAGAAATTGCGGCACAGCTGGATCAGCGCGGCATTCCGTTTCAGCGCAGGAGCAAAATTGGCCAGGCGGGCGATTCGCAAAAATATGCGGTTCCGCCAAAAATTCAGGTGGTACTAGGCGACAGTATGGGAGAAATGTTTGCCTATTATGCTGCAGCCGATTTTGCCTTCATCGGTGGCAGCCTGCTGCCTTACGGCGGCCAGAACCTGATAGAGGCCTGTGCCGTGGGCGTGCCGGTAGTCATTGGTTCGCACACCTACAATTTTGCCGAAGCAACCCGGCTGGCGGTTCAAGCAGGTGCTGCAGTACAGGTGCCGGATATCGCCGGGTTGATTGCCGAATTACATCGCTTGTTTGGCAACCCGGAAGCATTAAGTGAAATGCGCCATCGGTGCGCGGGGTTTGTGGAGTCTAATCGTGGCGCGACAGACAAATCGCTGCTGGTTATTGTGGCCGCTTTAAGAAACGACAGATCAGCAAAATAACCTCAAAATATCGGATTTGTGCTGTTTGGTTACCTCATAAAAACACTTCTGCATTGACAAGGTTTTTACCTTGCTTGTCTTTGGCAGAAAGATTGGGGGTTGTTTGCATTTTCCAATCTATGCCTAACGCCGAATCATCCCAGCGGATACAGCGCTCGTGTTCCGGAAACCAGTAATCCGTAGTCTTATAAAGGAACTCGGCTGTGTCGGATAAGACTACAAACCCATGCGCGAACCCTTCTGGTATCCAGAGGATGCGTTTATTTTCAGCTGACAATTCCAAGGAGAAGTATTTTCCGAAAGCTGGAGAATTTTTTCGAATATCCACGGCAACATCGAGCACCGCTCCTTGCGTCACGCGCACCAACTTGCCTTGCGGGTGTTGTATCTGGTAGTGCAGCCCGCGCAACACGTTTTTAACTGAGCGCGAGTGATTGTCCTGCACAAAATCGAGATCACGCCCAGTCAACTCGGCAAGCTTGCGCCGGTTGAAACTTTCAAAGAAGAATCCTCTATCATCGCCATACACCCTGGGTTCTATGATCAACAAGTCCGGAATGGGCGTTCGAACCACGTTCATTCAGACACTCTTTCCTTAAGCACCTGCATCAGGTAATCGCCATAACCGCTCTTTAATAATGGGGCGGCTAGCTTTTCCAACTGTGCGGCGTTGATAAAACCCTTTCGGTATGCGATTTCTTCCGGGCAAGCGATCTTGAGTCCTTGACGATGTTCGATGGTCTGTATGAATTGACTGGCTTCGAGCAGAGATTCATGCGTGCCGGTATCCAGCCAGGCATAACCGCGCCCCATGATTTCTACAGATAGTGTGGCGCGTTCCAGGTAGATGCGATTGATATCCGTGATTTCCAGTTCGCCGCGCCTGGAAGGTTTTAGACTGGCTGCGAGATCCACCACTTGATTGTCGTAAAAATAAAGGCCGGTGACGGCGTAGCTGGATTTTGGCTGAGACGGTTTTTCTTCCAGCGACACTGCGCGTCCGTCAGCACCAAACTCCACCACCCCATACCGCTCCGGGTCGCGCACATGGTAGGCGAACACGGTCGCACCCTGAGCGCGCTGCACCGCATTATCCAGTTGGTCCTGGAAGGAATGCCCGTAGAAAATATTGTCGCCCAGCACCAAGGCGGAGGGGTGATTACCGATAAATTTTCTGCCGATGATGAATGCTTGAGCCAGTCCGTCCGGTGAAGGCTGCACCGCGTATTGCAGATTTATGCCCCACGTGCTGCCATCACCCAGTAATTGTTGGAAGCGCGGCGTATCCTGCGGTGTGGAAATGATCAGAATATCGCGCAACCCCGCCAGCATGAGCGTGGACAGCGGGTAGTAGATCATCGGCTTGTCGTAAATCGGCAGCAGTTGCTTGGATACCGCCAAAGTCACTGGATGGAGGCGTGTGCCAGAGCCTCCGGCGAGGATGATGCCTCTCCTCATGATATTCACCGGGTCGCTCATTAAACATCCAAATTCTTCACGCCCAGCGCGTTCTTCTCAATGAACGCGCGGCGCGGCTCGACAACGTCTCCCATCAGGGTTGTAAAAATCTCGTCAGCAGAAATCGCGTCTTCAATACGCACTCTGAGCAGAATTCGGTTTTTCACGTCCATCGTGGTTTCCCAAAGCTGGGATGGGTTCATCTCGCCAAGGCCTTTGTAACGCTGAATGTTGACGCCTCGCTTGGCTTCTTCGAGCAGCCATTCAATGGCTTGTTTAAAGCTGGATACAGTTCGCTTTTGTTCACCCCGGGCGATGAATGCGCCCGGTTTGATCAGGCCATTTAATATTTCCGAAGCTTGGCGGATTTGCACATAATCGCTGCCTTTCAGGAAATCGCGATCCATGTAGCTGACCGAGTAATTTCCGTGATAAAGCTTTTCCAAGCGCAGGCGAAGTTCGCCGGCTTCGTCGGCCTCTACCACAACTTTGATGCTGCCACCGCAGGCAGCCTCGAGTTGTTTTGCGCTGCTCTGGGCATGTTGCGCGTCATCCAGCGACAAAGTGGGCAGGATCAGTAAGGCGTGGCTTGCTTCAGGCGCAGTGAAACGCGACAGGCGGTCGATCACCGCTTCGGCAAGGAAATATTGCTTGGCAATCTGTTCCAGCGCATCGGCCTGAATCGGGGCGGCTTCGGAGGTCGGATACAGTACGGCATTATTGAGCGCGGACTTGAGCATGTAGATTTTCATCTCCTGGTCGTCCTTGAGGTAGCGCTCGTCCTTGCCCTGTTTGATCTTGTACAGTGGCGGTTGCGCGATGTAGATGTGGCCGCGCTCGACCAATTCTGGCATTTGCCGGTAGAAGAAGGTGAGCAGCAGGGTGCGGATATGCGCGCCGTCCACGTCAGCGTCGGTCATGATGATGATGCGGTGGTAGCGAAGCTTGTCGGCACTGTATTCGTCCTTGCCGATGCCGGTGCCCAGCACGGTGATCAGCGTGGCGATCTCCTGCGAGGCAATCAGCTTCTCGAAACGCGCCTTCTCGACGTTCAGTATCTTGCCCTTGAGCGGCAGGATCGCCTGGAACTTGCGGTCGCGGCCCTGCTTGGCCGAGCCGCCCGCAGAATCACCCTCCACCAGGTACAGTTCGGACATGGCGGGATCTTTCTCCTGGCAGTCGGCCA
>JACREA010000075.1 GCA_016218465.1 Nitrosomonadales bacterium
ATTGGGATTCGCCATCATGTTATTGGGCATGCTGGATAGCCTGCTGACCTTGCGTGGCGGTGTTCCTGCTTATGAGTTCCTGCTCGTCATTTTGTTCGGGGCATGCGTGTTCGCCATCGGTGTGGTTCGGGGCGGACAGAGACCGGTTGATAAAGCAGCCGAAGTATAAGCAACTGCTAAAGCGGAAATAGTAAGGGCGCGATTTATCGCGCCTTTGTTCATTAATAGACCGAAGGATAGTCGAAAGCATCCTTTTTGTGAACCGTAATTCCATATCGGCAGCACAGGCTGCAGCAGACTGTAGTACGGGACTTCCTGTGCTTGCGCGCCGGAAATGATTTGCACTTCAGAGGCACCATTGCGCTTTATCTTCTCCATTCTGCAATACTAAGCACTCCACGCCTCGCATTTGTTTAGGTCATCCCATCACGCAGTGTTAAAATCGCGAGCCAATAATTTTTCAATTCGGGTTCTAAATGCTGTCAACTGCAAATATCACCATGCAATTCGGGGCGAAGCCCCTGTTCGAAAATGTCTCTGTGAAATTTGGTGACGGCAACCGATATGGCCTGATCGGCGCAAATGGCTGCGGCAAGTCTACGTTCATGAAGATCCTTGGTGGCGACCTGGAGCCGACTTCCGGCAACGTGATGCTGGACAAGAACGAGCGGCTTGGCAAACTGCGCCAAGATCAATTTGCCTATGAGGACATGCGGGTGCTGGATGTGGTGATGATGGGCCATGCCGAGATGTGGGCGGCGATGTCGGAGCGTGATGCGATCTACGCCAATCCTGATGCCAGCGAAGAAGACTACATGCGTGCCGCTGACCTGGAGGCGCAGTTCGCCGAATACGACGGATATACCGCCGCGCCGCGCGCCGGCGAATTGTTGCTCGGTGTAGGTATCGCCATAGAGTTGCACAACGGGCCGATGCGCGAAGTGGCACCCGGTTTCAAGTTGCGCGTACTGCTGGCGCAGGCATTGTTCTCCAACCCGGACATTTTGCTGCTTGATGAGCCAACCAACAATCTCGATATCAATACCATCCGCTGGCTTGAGGACATTCTGATCGCGCGCAACTCGACGATGGTCATCATCTCGCATGACCGCCACTTCCTGAACAGCGTATGCACCCACATGGCCGATCTCGACTACGGCAGGATAACGGTGTATCCGGGCAATTACGACGACTACATGTTAGCTTCGACGCAGGCACGCGAGCAGCAGGCTGCAGACAATGTGCGTGCCAAGGAAAAGATTGCCGAGCTGCGTGCTTTTGTAGCGCGCTTTTCAGCGAACGCTTCCAAGGCCAGACAGGCCACCTCGCGCGCACGCCAGATCGACAAGATCAAGATCGAAGACATTAAGCCCTCCAGTCGCCAATATCCGTTCATCCGCTTCGAATTCGACGAGCGCGAAAAATTGCACCGCGTCGCGGTGGAGGTGCAACATGTATCGAAGGGCTTTGACCGCGTGTTGTTTTCAAATGTGAAGCTTCGCGTCGATGCGTGCGAAAAGATCGCGATCATCGGCCCGAACGGTATCGGCAAAACGACGCTGTTGCGCTGCCTGGCGGGCGACCTTGATCCGGACACCGGCACTATCAAGTGGACCGACAAGGCAAAACTCGGCTACTACGCGCAGGATCACGCGCACGAGTTCGCGGAGGACAAGATCATGACCGAATGGATGGCTTATTGGCGCGGCCCCCATGACGACGATCAGGTGGTGCGCGGCACACTAGGCCGTTTGTTGTTCTCTGGCGACGAGGTGAAGAAAAGCGTGAAAGTGCTGTCCGGCGGAGAAAAAGGGCGCATGCTGTTCGGCAAGCTGATGCTGCAACGGCCCAATGTACTATTGATGGACGAGCCTACTAATCACATGGATATGGAATCCATCGAGTCGCTCAACACCGCGTTGCTTGAATACAAGGGCACGCTAATCTTTGTCAGCCATGACCGCGAGTTTGTTTCGTCGCTGGCCACGCGCATCATCGAGATTTCCGCGAAAGGCGTGACTGATTACCACGGCAACTACGAAGAATATTTGCGTGATCAGGGAATGGCGCTTTAAATACCTGTTTTCTGTTCGCACAGCTTGAACCGATAAGGAACCGACATGAACGAACATCGCTATACGTTAACACTCTCCTGTCCGGACCGGGTCGGCATCGTCGCAGCGGTGAGCGGCTTCGTGGCGCAACACGGCGGCTGGATCGTGGAAGCTAGCTACCATACCGATCAGGAAACGCAGCAGTTTTTTATGCGCCAAGAAATACGCGCCGATTCGCTACCGTTTGATGCGGCGGAGTTGCGGACGCGTTTCGCCGCGCTGGCTGCCGAATTCCAGATGACTTGGCAAATCAGCGATTCCGATTTCAGGAAGCGCGTAGTGGTGCTGGTCAGCCAGCATGATCATTGCCTTAACGACTTGCTTCATCGCTGGCGCAGCGGCGAGCTGCGTGTGGAGATCCCCTGTGTTATTTCCAACCACCAGTCGCTACGCGGCTTCGTCGAGTGGCACGGCATCCCGTTCCACTATGTCGATATGCCGGGTAATAATGAACAGGCCAAGGCCGCTGCCTTTGCAGAAATTGCACGGCGGTTCGATGCGGAGCGCGGCGATGTGATGGTGCTGGCGCGCTTCATGCAGATTGTGCCGGCGGATTTTTGCGCCTCTTATGCCGGTCGCATCATCAACATTCATCACAGTTTCCTGCCTTCCTTCGTGGGCTCAAAGCCATACCACCAAGCCTATCATCGCGGCGTGAAGTTGATTGGCGCGACCTGCCATTATGTATCCGATGAACTGGATGCCGGTCCGATCATCGAGCAGGACACCATGCGCATCGACCACGGCGACACCGTGGATGACATGGTGCGTTATGGCAAAGATATCGAAAAAGCTGTGCTGGCGCGCGGCCTGCGTTATCACGTCGAAGACCGCGTGCTGGTGTGCGGCAACAAAACGATAGTATTCCGTTAAAACATGAAATGGTGACGACTATGGATCCAAAAGACTATGCATTAACCGGGCAGAACCAGTTATTTCAAGGAGTAGATTTCACAACTATCGAATACATGCTGGAGCGCTGTTCTGCCCGAAATTTGGACGCGGGCGAGAAGTTGCTGCAACCGGATATCCCGAATCACCATCTCTACTTGATACTTTCCGGCAAGTTAAGCGTTCATCTGGCCGTGCAGGAAACATCGGAACATGCATCGCTGATTGCAGGTGAGTGTGTGGGGGAAATATCCATTGTAGACGGCAAGCACCCATCGGCGTTGGTTGTTGCTTCCGAGCCAACCCGGGTGATAGCCGTTCCGCATGACACGGTATGGTCGCTGGTTGACAATTCACATGAGGTTGCACGTAATCTGCTGAGTATTGTTGCCGGGCGCATGCGCAACGACAAAAACACACTCATTACTACGCAAAACAAAAAAGCACAATTCGAACATCAAGCCAGCGTTGATGCGCTAACAGGGATACATAACCGCCATTGGATGGGCGATGCCTTCCCGCGTGCCCTGCACCGTTGCGCGTTCAACAAACTACCCTTTGCTATCATGGTTGCGGATATAGACCATTTTAAGCGGATAAACGACACATATGGGCATGTTGTCGGTGATGTTGCGTTAAAAGCCGTTGCGAGATGCATGGCGGAAAATCTGAGGCCGCATGATCTGCTGGTTCGCTATGGCGGAGAAGAGTTTGCGATGCTGTTGCCTGATACCGATCTGGAAGATGCGAAGGTCATTGCCGAACGGCTGCGGGTGATGATCGCAGAAAGCGAGATACGTTATAACGAAATTTTCTTTCGAATTACCATTTCGATCGGCATTGCGCCGACCCAGCACGAAGAGAAACTTGAAATCCTAATCGGTGAAGCGGATCGTGCGCTCTACCGAGCAAAGGAATTGGGGCGCAATCGAGTAGAGATATCCGGGTAATTCTCGACAGGATTCACCGCTATGCACCACTTTCCCGGAAGGTGCGTGCCAGAGTTGGTCACTTTCCATGACCAAACAAATATGTTTATTATCGCATCGTATTGGGCGTTCTGTTGTCCACCCTGCCCGATTATTGCCTATTATTAGACTGCGCGTACTTTGTAGGCGCAAGTCCAGATGTAACTTCTGGTGAAGCTACTAGCCATCTGACCATGCTGTCCAACAAAGCCAACCCATTGGCTGGTTATTAGTGCGAATCGCGACTTGGAGCCGTTCCACAGCGGCGTTTCAGCAACAAAAATTATCATGGATTATGATTGAACTTTTATTTATTAATACACTCTACTGAAACTAATTTTAGGGAGGTAGTATATGTTGCGTTTATTTTTTGTATTGGGTTTGATGCTAGCGGCACAATCGGCGTTCGCGGAAACACCCGAGAGCGTACTGGCAACTCTAAAGAGCGAGGCGTCAGGTACACCTGGCTTTCAGGGATTCTCCACCGC
>JACREA010000079.1 GCA_016218465.1 Nitrosomonadales bacterium
ACCGAGTTGAAGGATGGCCGCCTGGTGATGATGCTGGATGTTGAAAAGGTGCTTTCCGAAACCAGCCGCTTTGATAGCGAAGAGTTGATTTTTCAAAACGTGCAGCCATTGGGCAAAGAACGCACGGTGTTCTTTGCCGACGATTCTGCGGTAGCGCGCCATCAGATTGCGCGCACGCTGGATGCGATGAAAGTGAAGCATATTTCCGCGATCAATGGCCGCCAGGCCTGGGACGAACTGGCGAAAATGGCGGATAACGCCGAGGCTTCGCATACGCCGCTCAAGGATGCGGTGCAGGTGATTTTGACCGATGTTGAAATGCCGGAGATGGACGGCTATATGCTGACGCGCAAGATCAAGTCGGATAAGCGGTTTGCCGGAATACCGGTGCTGATGCACTCGTCGTTGAGCGGCTCATCCAATCAGCAGCTCGGCAAAACCGTTGGGGTGGATGAGTATGTGCCGAAGTTTGAACCGCAAAAATTGGCGCAGATACTGACGCGGTTGTTGGCATAAACAGCTTGTAGCTGGTAGCTTGTAGTAGAAACGATTTGGCTACCAGCTACCAGCTACAAGCTACGGAGAAAAAAATGAATTACTCAGAAGACGTGTTAAGCAATAACCAGGACGGCTTGCTGGATCAGGTTGATGCGCGCACCAACCTGGCCGGAACCAACAAGATGGAGATATTGCTGTTCGGCCTGGGCAGCAGCGAGAAATTCGGCATTAACGTGTTTAAGGTCAAGGAAGTTTGCCAGGCAGGGAAAATCACGCGCACGCCAAACATGCCGGACGGGGTGGATGGCATCGTATCGTTACGCGGGCATGTGATGCCGGTGCTGAATCTGGCGAATTTCATGGGAATGCATCCGGCTGAGAAGCACCAGACCATGATGGTCGCGGAATTCAACAACCACATTCTGGGTTTCCTGGTGAAGGGGGTAGACCGCATCATCCGGGTTGACTGGGACAAGGTGCGCGCGACAGAGGGGATGCTTTCCGATAAAGGCGCCCTTATCACCGCGATTTCAGAGTTGCCGGACGGAACGCTGATTTCGATCCTGGATGTGGAACAGATATTGGCTAACGCATTCGGCGAAGCGATTGTAGGGAATGTCGAGCGCGTGCAGTCAGAGCATGAGCTGTGTATTTTTTTCGCCGATGATTCGATGGTGGCGCGCAGGAAAATTGCCGAGGTGCTCGACAAGATGGGCGTCAAGCACATCCAGGCAAACAACGGTCACGAAGCGTGGGACAGACTCAAGGCGATGGCCGATACGGCGCAGGGCGCAGGCGCAAACTTGCATGACCAGATACAGGTGATTTTGACCGATGCGGAAATGCCGGAGATGGACGGCTATGTGTTGACTCAATACATTAAATCGGATCATCGTTTCGATGGAATACCGGTGGTGATGCACTCGTCGCTGTCTTCGGATGCGAATCGCGCCATGGGGCGGCGTGTCGGGGTGGATCACTATGTACCGAAATTTGATTCGGTTATGTTGTCGTCAACACTAAGGCCGTTGTTGACGTAAGTTGGTAGACGTAAGTCGTAAGCTGGTTCTGCCTTTAACTAAAAACTTACGTCTTACGTCTGTCTTTAACTGCTTTAAGGGGTTGTTATGGAAATAGAAGATACAAAATTTCTGGTGGTGGATGATTTCTCCACGATGCGCCGCATCGTGCGCAATCTGCTCAAGGAGTTGGGGTTCGTCCACGTGCAGGAAGCGGAAGACGGCGTGGAAGCCTTGAAAATGCTGCGTAACGATACTTTTGATTTCATCGTGTCCGACTGGAACATGCCGAACATGACCGGTATCGAACTGCTGCGGTCGATTCGCGCGGATGACAAGCTCAAGCACCTGCCGTTGCTGATGGTGACGGCGGAGGCGAAGAAGGAGAATATTATCGCAGCGGCGCAGGCAGGCGCATCCGGCTATATCGTTAAGCCGTTCACTGCCGCAACGCTGGATGAGAAGCTGAAGAAAATCTTTCAAAACATGCAAAAGTGAGTGATGACATGGCTACTAATCAGATGACAGAAGACAGAAGGCAGAAGACAGATGACCCCGATGATCTCGAAGCATTGTTCGACAGCATCGTGGCGGCGAATCAGGCGACAGAGGAATGCGGCGCAGCCGCGACAAAACCTCAGTTCTCAGTCCCCAGTCCCCAGTCCCCTGATGTAATCAACCAGATCGGGCAAATGGCGCGAACGTTGCATGACACGTTGCGCGAGCTGGGGCTGAACAAGGAAATCGAGAAGGCGGCAGCTTCAATTCCCGATGCGCGAGATCGCTTGAATTATGTGGCGACATTGACACAACAGGCTGCCGAACGTGTGCTGAACGCGACCGAGGCGGCGCGACCGGTAGTGGAGAAGATGGAAGCCGAGGCACACCGGCTGTCCGGGCAGTGGCAAATGTTGTTCGAGAAGAAACTCGACGTGACGCAATTCAAGAACCTGGTTACTCAAACGCATGCTTTTCTTTACGAAGTGCCAAAACAGGCCAAAACAACCAACGCTTACCTTATGGAAATCATGATGGCGCAGGATTTCCAGGACCTGACCGGCCAGGTGATCAAGAAGATTATCGAATTAACGAAGAGCATGGAGCAGCAACTGGTGTCGTTGTTGCTGGAGAACGCCCCGTCTTCGGTCAAGGCGGAGTTCGATGCGGGGCTGCAGAATGGCCCGGTCGTCAATTCAAAGGGGCGCACGGATGTGGTGACCGGCCAGGATCAGGTGGATGATTTATTGGAGAGCATGGGGTTTTAAAAAAGAGTCGTTAGACGTTAGTCGTTAGCTGTTAGTTAAAACCGCGTAGCGACAACACTAACTAGCGACTAACGACTAATGACTAGCGACTGGAGTTGAACATGAACGACTTTGCGGGCATGGAAGAGTTGTTGAGCGACTTCTTACTCGAGGCGGGTGAGATGTTGTCTGATGTGGATAGCAAGTTGATGGATTTGGAGAAATTTCCGAACGATAGCAATTTGCTCAACGATATTTTCCGGGGTTTCCATACAATTAAGGGCGGCGCAGGATTTCTTAATGCGACTGAGCTGGTGGCGCTATGCCACCTTACTGAAAATCTTTTCGACAAGTTGCGTAACCGTGAATTGACCTTGAGCGCCGGGCTTATGGATGTGATTTTTGCGGCGACCGCTGAGGTGCGCAAGATGTTTGGCGTATTGCAGCAAGGCCTGCAACCGGATGCGGCTCCAGCCGGGATGCTTGGTAACCTGAAGGAGGCGCTGGCTGGAAAGGCAGGACTGGTGACTGGAAAGACAGGACTGAGGACTGAGGTAAAAGGACTGAGCAAAACCTCTGTTCCGGCCCCCAGCCATCATTCTTCATCTCTCAGCCCTCAGCACTCAGTCCCCACTCCTCCCGGCGGTGTAGATTGGGATGCTTTATACAGCTCGCTGACCAGCACGGATATCGTTGCGCAAGTCGGCGCAACACGCGATCCGGAAAAAATCGCAGAAGCCATTTCCGAAGAGGAAGCGACCAATAAAGTATTCGGTCGCCGCACCAACGATGTGCCGGGCGCTACCGTTGGGCGGCGCGCCGGTGATTTGCCGCCAAAAGAAGCAAAGGAATCGACGATACGCGTGGACACCGATCGTCTCGATCAGGTGCTGAATCTTTCCGGTGAAATCGGCTTGACCAAAAACCGGCTGACGCATTTGCGCTCCGACATCGTACAGGGGCGCAACGATGCGGACACCTTGCGCGAACTCGATCAATCGGTCACGCAACTGGATATGCTGGTGGTGAATTTGCAGAACGCGGTGATGAAGACGCGGATGCAGCCGATCGGACGCTTGTTCAAAAAATACCCGCGCCTGGCGCGTGATTTGGCGCGGCAATTGGGCAAGGATGTGGAGCTGGTGTTGTCCGGTGAAGAAACCGAGATGGACAAGACCATGATCGAGGACTTGAACGACCCGCTGGTTCACCTGGTGCGCAATGCGGTGGATCATGGCGTGGAAACCGTGGAAGGGCGCGTTGCTGCCGGCAAGCCGGAAAAGAGCATGGTGGAGTTGAGTGCGCGCCAGGAAGGCGATCACATTATGATTACCATCGCGGATGATGGGCGTGGGATGCGTCCTGAAGTGATACGCAACAAGGCGGTCGAGAAGGGGCTGATCACCAATGAAGTGGCGAATACGCTGGATGAAAATCAGTGCCTGGAACTGATTTTATTGCCGGGTTTTTCGACCAAGGATGAAATCTCCAGTGTGTCTGGGCGTGGCGTGGGCATGGACGTGGTGAAAACCAATATCCAGAAACTTAACGGTGTCGTCAATATCCAGTCCGAGCCGGGTAAGGGAACCGTGATAACTGTTTCATTGCCGCTTACGCTGGCGATTCTGCCGGTGCTGATCTTGCGTCTGGGCGATCAATCTTTCGCCGTGCCGCTTTCCATGGTGCGGGAAATCCTGTCCATCACGCCTGATCAATTGCAGCAGGTCTCCGGGCGGGCGACCATGGTGGTTCGCGGCGAGGTGCTGCCGGTGCTGCCGCTGGCGCAATTGATCGGTTGGGAGCAAGGTGTTGCGCCGGAAGTGGGCGTGCTGATGCAGTACGGCAACAACAGTTTCATTCTCTCGGCAGACGGTTTTGCCGGGCATGATGACGTGGTGATCAAATCGCTGGATACCTTCCGCCCCAAAGGTGTGGCGGGTGTGACCATGTCCAGCGAGGGCGATATCGTGCTGATCCTGGATATCAAGGAATTGCTCAGCGACGTGCGCGAGCATTAACAGCTTGTAGCTTGTGGCTTGTAGCCAACCCGCTACCCGCTACAAGCTACAAGCTCAACAAATTGTAAAGGGGAATAAATGAAAAGATCGATTACACCAACGCCGGTTGAGAGGGTGATGCGCGAGGAAGATTTTATCGTTTCCATGACCGACATCAAAGGCCGCCTCACTTATGGCAACCGGATTTTCATCGAATTCTCGGGTTATAGCGAGGCCGAATTGCTTGGCTCGCAGCACAACATCATCCGTCATCCAGATATGCCGCGCGCTGTGTTCAAGCTGCTGTGGGACACGATCCAGAGCAAAAACGAGTGCTTTGCCTATGTGAAAAATATGTCCAAGGATGGCGGATTTTATTGGGTTTTTACCAATGTCACACCGACTTTTGACCTGTCTGGCAACATCACCGGATACCTGTCGGTGCGCCGCAAGCCCAGGTTGAGCGGGAT
>JACREA010000080.1 GCA_016218465.1 Nitrosomonadales bacterium
AGCTCTTTACACTATTGAACTTCGAGCCTGAATCCGCAACGGAGGCCGCCGTGAAGAAACTTAAAAACGAAACAGAATTATTTAAAGGTGCATTGCTCGCCGGTGTGAAGTATGCGGAGGGGCGCGGCGTTGTCGAGTTTGAACCGACTGATTCGGCAAGCGAGAAACTCCTGTACATCTACAGGCTGCTTGTTCATGATAAGGTCATTCAGCCTTTGCCAGAGGATCAGGTCGCTGAAAAAACCTTGAGGCATAAATTGGCAATCTGGTACTCAAAACAACTGCCGAAAGATCACCCGCTTTTAAAATAAAACTGTCAGTGTCAATATCTGTCCGGTCATCTACTGCAACATTAAAATCTTTGGATCTGTTCAAATTACAGCAAGACGCGGGGCATGTTAACGACCATTTGAAGGAGAAACCGATGAAAAAAATTACCATGTTGTTTTTGCTTGGACTGGCGCTTGGCTCACAGGTGCTTTATGCGGCTGAAAAGGGCGATGGCAAGCAGAATGCGGCTGGAAAGGGTGACAGCAAGCAGAGTTTCTGGCAAAAGCTCCGGATCAAGATCGAGTCGATGACTCCCCAGAAAAAAACCAGTGTAACCACTGCAACAGGCGGTGTCCGGGGAGCACCGGGGTCAACTGAGGATATATATTGGAAAAATGAGGCAACCGGACAAACCATTGCCTCCGAAGAACTGGAGGCATTCAAAAAGGCGATGAAGCTGGCCGATTCGGACGACAAGGCGCAGGCTCATGCCGCCTTTGCCGAATTCATCAAGAAATATCCGGAAAGCTCATTACGCAAGGATGCAGACCAGGCCTTGGCGCTCCTTGGAAACGGAAGCGCTCCATCCAAGTAGCCAGGGGGTTTAATACTGTCCAGTTTCGAGTCAGCGCGGCTCGATGTGCGACAAATACCGCGCCACTGACAGCCACGCTCCCAGCCAGCCGAGATACAACGAGAACAGCAGCAGCGACAGGCTATCCCCGAGAGACAGCGGCTGCAATACGAACTGGCTGGCATAGAGTTCGGATAACGCTTTGAGTTGGTGGTTGAGCAGCACCAGGCTCAGTGAAATGATAAGCCACGCCATGATGCCGCCGAGCAGTCCCTGCGTCGCGCCAAAATACAGGAAAGGGCGGCGGATGAAGCCGTTGGTCGCGCCGATCAGCCTGGATACTTCGATCTCGTCGCGCTGGGTGAGGATTTGCAGCCGGATGGTGTTGAAGGTGATGGCGATCAGCGCAAGGATGAGCAGGCTGGCAAGTATTACCACCGCCATCCGTCCGAATTTGAGCAGGGCTTCGAGTTTGTAGGCCCAGGCTGAATCGAGTTGCGCATGTTCCATTTTGGGGAGCTTCGCCAGCTCGTTGCGCAGTGCATCCAGCGCCTGCGCATCGCCGGATTTCGGATGAACGATGAAGGCATCCGGTAATGGATTCTGGTTCAGGCTGCCTATCACATCGGCAAGACTGGTGCTTTGCTTGAGTTGTTCCAGTGCCTGGTCGCGGGCAACGAACTCGACGCTGGCAATAGCGGGGTGTTGCGCGAGCTGATTGCGCA
This sequence comes from Nitrosomonadales bacterium, assembly GCA_016218465.1. Lineage (GTDB taxonomy): Bacteria > Pseudomonadota > Gammaproteobacteria > Burkholderiales > Gallionellaceae > Gallionella. Next base: position 1,570 of record JACREA010000080.1, read on the forward strand.
AAGCATCAACGTCACTCGTTTTCGCATTCATGCTCATGAACAGGCTGATCTGAGGTGTGCCGGAGAGTTGTGCAACCAGGCCCTGTGCGTTTTGCAGCACCACATACATGCCGGCCGGCAGGCTGAGCGCGATACCGATGACCAGAATATTCAGAAAGGCCGCCAGTGGCGAGGCGAACATGCGCCGCATTACACCGATGTTTTGAGCGAGTGCGTGTCTCATGCCTGTCCTGAGCCTGTCGAAGTGGTTTGTCCAGAGCCTGCCGAAGCAGCCTGTTCCGAGCCTCCTGAGGTAACGGAGGGCGAAGCGGTTTGCAGTTCTCCGTGCACCAGCTCAAGGGTGCGCACCTTGGTGTCCTGCAGTACGCTGGAATCGTGGGTGGAAATCAACAGGGTGGCGCCGACCTGATGGAAGGATTTGAATATTGCCATGATCTCCTGCGCGTAGGCCGCATCAAGATTGCCGGTCGGTTCGTCGGCCAGCAGGATGGTTGGGCGGTTGACGATGGCGCGCGCGATGCACAGGCGCTGTTGTTCGCCACCGGAAAGCGCGATGGGATTGGATTTTTCGCGCTTGAGCAGCCCCACCTTGTCGAGTGCGGCGCGTACCCGTTTGTGGCTTTCGCGATAATCGAAACCGCAGATTTGCAGCGGCAGCATCACGTTGTCGAACACGTTGCGGTCGAACAGCAGCTTGTGATCCTGGAAGATGATGCCGAGGTTGCGGCGCAGGTAAGGCAGCGCGCGACCTTTGAGCACGCCGACGTTCTGGCTGTTGACCAGCACGGTGCCGAGGTTGGGGCGTTCGATCGCGGCGACGAGTTTGAGCAAGGTGCTCTTTCCCGCGCCCGAATGCCCGATCAGGAACGCCATTTCGCCTTTGGCGATTTCAAACGAGACGTCCTTCAGCGCGTGGTTGCCGCCCGGATAACGCTTGTGGACCTGATTGAAGCGGATCATTCAAAAAACCTCAGTTAGCCACAGATAAACACGGATATAAGGAGTGCGTTGCGATGGATTGGCATTTCACCCAAATACGATAGGAAAAAAACTGATGCAATCCGTTGTTCATCGGTGTCAATCCGTGTTAATCCGTGGCTCAATTGCATTTTTCAGGTTCATTCATCCAACCCCAGCAGCGCCGCGACAAAATCTTCCGCGACGAACGGGCGCAAATCATCCATCCCTTCTCCTATGCCGATGAAGCGCACCGGGATCGGGTGTGCCTTGAAATGATAAGAATGGGCAATCGCCGCGATCACGCCGCCCTTGGCCGTGCCGTCCAGCTTGGTCAGAATCAACCCTGTCACGCCGAGCGCCTGATCGAAGGCTTTGACCTGGCTCAGTGCGTTCTGTCCGGTGTTGGCATCCAGCACCAGCAATACCTCGTGCGGCGCATCGGGTAACGCTTTGCCAATGACGCGTTTCACTTTTTTGATTTCTTCCATCAGGTGCGCCTGGGTGGTCAGCCTTCCGGCGGTGTCGGCCAGCACTACGTCGATCTTGCGCGCCTTTGCGGCTTGCACGGCATCGAATATCACCGCAGCGGCATCGTTGCCTTGCTGCGTGATCACCGTCACGCTGTTGCGCACCCCCCAGGCCATCAACTGCTCTCTCGCTGCGGCGCGAAAGGTGTCGCCTGCGGCGAGCATTACCGACAACCCCTGATCTTGCAGAAATTTTGCGAGCTTGCCGATGGAGGTGGTCTTGCCCGCGCCATTTACGCCTACCATCATGATGACGAAAGGTTTATGGGCTTTAATTTGATCTTGGACTTGATCTTGTGCAAACAGCGGTTGCGCCAGCGGCTTGAGCAACTTGAGCAGGCAATGCGCGAGGGCTTCCCTGAGTTGCGCGGCTTCGACCAGATGCTGTTCCTTGACCTGGCGGCGCAGGTCGGCGAGCAGCGCGTTGGTCGCATCCATACCGACGTCGGCAGTGATGAGTATGGTTTCAAGCTCTTCAAAAAGATCATCGTCTATTTTTCCGCCGCGGACGAACAGGTCGGTGAGCTGGCTGCCGGTGCTCTCCAGGCCGGATTTCAGGCGCGATATCCATCCGCTTCCGGAATTCTCGCCGGAGGCGTTTGATGGATTTTTTTTCAGGAAACTAAACATTGGAATGATCGTAGTCGGGAGATGTGAAAATATTGCATAATGCGCGCGCATTTTATGCCGTTTACATCTATTAGGGCTAGGGACATGAAGACTTATTTACTTTGCATCGCCTTGTTATTGGGATGGTTGCAGACAGATGCGCAAGCAAAAGTGTTTGAACAAACGCTGAAAAACGGATTGAAAGTCGTCGTCAAGGAAGATCACCGCGCGCCGGTGGTGGTGCAGCAGATATGGTACAGGGCGGGCAGCATGGACGAAAGCACCGGCAAAACCGGCGTTGCGCATGTGCTGGAACACATGATGTTCAAGGGTACCAAGGCTGTGCCGGCGGGTGAATTTTCAAAACGTATCGCGGCAGCGGGCGGGCGCGAGAATGCCTTTACCAGCAGCGATTACACCGCCTATTTCCAGCAACTGCACAAATCTCAATTGCCGCTGGCGATGAAGCTGGAATCGGACCGGATGCACAACCTGAACCTGACTGCTGAAGAATTCGGCAAGGAGGTCAAGGTGGTCATGGAAGAGCGGCGTATGCGTACCGATGATGATCCGCAAGCGCTGATGAACGAAAAAATGATGGCAGCGATTTTTCAGGAGCATCCATACCAGCATCCGGTGATCGGCTGGATGAGTGATCTCGAGGTTATGACAGTAAACGATGCCAGGGATTGGTATCAGCGCTGGTACGCCCCCAATAACGCCACGCTGGTGATTGCCGGCGATGTGAAAGCCGACGAAGTGTTCGCGCTGGCGCAACGCTTTTACGGCGCGATTCCCAAAGTTTCGCAGCCGCCGCGCCGGAACTTTACCGAACCTCCGCAACTGGGCGTCAAACGGCTGGTGGTGAAAGCGCCCGCCGAATTGCCGCAATTGGTGATGGCCTACCATACTCCGGTGATTTCAAATCCCGAGCAGGATTGGCGGCCTTACGCGCTGGAGATGCTGGCCGGTGTGCTGGACGGCAACGAGTCGGCGCGCCTCAATAAACATCTGGTGCGCGAGCAGCAAATCGCCAGCGGAACCGGTGTTGGATATGAATCTACTTCGCGCGGACCAAGCCTGTTTACTCTTGATGCCACGCCGAGCACAGGCAAGACGGTGCAGGATGTCGAGACCGCGTTGCGGCAGGAGATCGCGCAACTGGTCAAGGATGGCGTGAACGAGGATGAGCTGAAACGCGTCAAGGCACAAGTGATGGCAGGCGAAGTGTATAAGCGCGACTCGGTGTTTTATCAGGCGATGCAAATCGGGCAGATGGAGAGCATAGGTTTGGGGCATCGCGCGATTCCTGTGATGCTGGAAAGGCTCCAAGCGGTGACGGCAGAGCAGGTGCAGCAAGTCGCCAGGGAATTTTTGCAGGACGATAACCTGACTGTGGCGGTGCTTGATCCGCAACCGCTTTCCGGGAAACCGAAACATAAGACAGAAGGGGGGACGACACATGTTCGCTAAAAGCGCAATAAGCTCAAATAATCCATTGGAAGCGACATCCCCTCGGATGGCTAGGGAGGGGGTAGAACCTCGGCTTTCCTGCTGTTCTACCCCCATCCTGACCTTCCCCCTGCAAGGGGGAAGGAACGGATACCAGCACAAATTTTTGCAGCTTTCTCAATTGCTGATTGCAGCGCTGTGCTGTATTTCAACCCTTTCATTTGCCACTCCAAATATCCAGCACTGGCAGAGCGCCAGCGGCGCGAAGGTGCTGTTCGTGGAGGATCATGACATTCCGATGCTTGATGTGGCGGTGTCCTTTCCTGCGGGAAGCAGCTTTGATGCGACCGATAAATCCGGCGTGGGGGGCTTGACCCATAGCCTGCTGAATTCCGGCGCTGACGGTTTGAATGAGGACGATATTTCGCGCGGCATGGCTGATATCGGCGCGCAACTGGGAGGGGGCTTTGATCCGGATCGTTCCAGTGTTTCGTTGCGTACTTTGAGCAGCGCGGCGGAGCGCGACAAGGCGTTGGACATCATGGCGCGCGTGCTGCAACACCCGGTGTTTCCCGAAGCGATCCTGACGCGTGAAAAAACGCGCCTGATCGCAGCCCTGAAAGAAGCGGAAACCAAGCCGGAAAGCATCGCCAGCAAGGCTTTCCAGAAGGCGGTGTTCGGCGCGCATCCATATGCGCTTCAATCTTCCGGCGAAGTCGCCAGCGTGGAAAAAATCGCCATTCAAGACCTGAAAGATTTTTATCAAGCTCATTACCATGCAAGCAGTGCAGTAGTTGCCATCATGGGTGATGTGTCGCGTGCACAGGCGGAAGTGGTTGCGCAACAGCTCACGGCACAGTTGCCTGCATTCGCCGCGCCGCCTGCATTGCCTGAAGTTGCGATGAAAATCGCCGCAAGCGAGCAGCGCATCACCCATCCCGCCAGCCAGAGCCACATCCTGATCGGTGTGCCGGGCATGGCGCGCAACGATCCTGACTACTTTCCGCTGTATGTCGGCAACTACATTCTGGGCGGCGGGGGGTTCGTATCGCGCCTGATGAAAGAGGTGCGCGAAAAGCGCGGCCTGGCCTACAGCGTATACAGTTATTTTATCCCGCTGAAGCAACCTGGCGCATTCCAGGTCGGGTTGCAGACCAAGAAGGAACAGGCTGATGATGCATTGCAACTGGTGCGCAGCACGCTGGAGGAATTCATCGCCAAAGGCCCGACAGAAAAGGAACTGCTGGCCGCCAAGCAAAACATCATCGGCGGTTTTCCGTTGCGTATCGACAGCAACCGCAAGATACTTGAATACCTGAGTGTCATCGGCTTTTACGAACTGCCGCTAACTTACCTGGATGATTTTACGCGTAAGGTTGAGCTGGTGAATGTCGCGCAAGTCCGTGAAGCGTTTGCGCGCCACATCGACCCGAAGGCGATGGCGACGGTGATCGTAGGTGCGCCGGAAGGGGTTGCGAAATAAATCCGGCAAATATTTCAGCCACGGATGGACACGGATTAACACGGATAAAAAGCATCGGATATCCGTGATCATCCGTGTCCATCCGTGGCTAATCAAGGAGTTCAGGAATAAATAAGGTCAGGATAATCGGTGGCGAATTCCGCAGCCGCATGATCAGCTTCCCCGACGTGCCAGGCCTGCGCCCCACGCCGGACCGTGTGCGTGAGACGTTGTTCAACTGGTTGGGGCAGACGCTATATGGGCGCACTTGCCTGGATTTATTCGCCGGAAGCGGCGCGCTGGGCTTTGAGGCGGCTTCGCGAGGGGCCGAACAGGTGGTAATGGTGGAGTTGAACAGGACGGCTTATCGCGCCTTGCAGGAAAATATTAAAAAATTGGGCTGCGCGAATGTTTTCTTACATGCCCAAGATGGGCTAGAATTCGCATCCCGTGATAACCGGCGGTATGACGTGATTTTTCTGGATCCGCCGTTTCAAAGCGATTATCTGCCCAGGTTGATGGAAATCCTGCCGCAGCGATTGAACGGAAACGGCGTGGTGTATGTCGAATCCGGCGCGGCGATTGATGTACCTTCGCCGTGGCAGGTGGTTAAATCCGGCAAGGCGGGGCAAGTTTATTACCAGTTGTTGCAAGTTGGATAAACTTTGAAAAAGCAGTTAGCCACAGATTTACACGGATAAACACGGATAAAACATTGCGTTATGAAGTTTTGGTATTTCTTCCAAACGGTATTGAAATGAGCCGAAGTAACTCATTAATCATCTGTGTAAATCCGTGTTCATCCGTGGCTAACTGCGGTTTGTAGGATAAATTCGATTCGCCCATAATTATGGATTTAACATGATCAAGGTTGTGTACCCTGGTACATTTGATCCCATCACGCGCGGTCATGAGGACGTGGTGCGCCGTGCGGCCGGGCTGTTCGGCGAGGTCATCGTGGCAGTGGCGGAAAGCCGCACGAAAACGCTGTTTACGCTGGATGAGCGGGTTGATATGGCGCACGAGGCGTTCGCGAATTTTGCCAACGTGCGCGTGGAAGGCTTCAACTGTTTGCTGATGAATTTTGTGCAGGCACACAATGCGCGCGTGGTGTTACGCGGTTTGCGCGCGGTGTCGGATTTTGAATATGAGTTCCAGTTGGCGGGGATGAACCGCAATCTGTATCCCGAAGTCGAGACAATGTTTCTGACCCCGGCGGAGCAATATACTTTTATATCGGCCACCATAGTGCGCGAAATTGCCCGCTTCGGCGGAGATGTCAGCAAGTTTGTGTCGCCCTACGTGGTGGAAAGATTGCAGCAAAAATTTTTATTGGACAAATAATTTCTTTGCCCAAAAAAGCCGAAATGTTGGTAAATTAATTTATACAGAGGAGAAGTGGTATGGCACTGATGATTACCGATGAATGTATCAACTGCGACGTGTGCGAGCCGGAATGCCCGAACGGCGCCATTTCGCAAGGCGATGATATTTACATCATCGACCCCAACAAATGCACCGAGTGTGTGGGTCATTACGACACACCACAGTGCGTGGATGTATGTCCGGTGGATTGCATCCCGAAGGATCCCAACCACGTTGAATCCAGGGAACAACTGCAAGCCAAGTATGAGAAACTGATGGCGGCAAAATAGCCTCACCCAAATATGCAGGAGCGGGCTGCCTTTCTTGAGCCTGTCGAAACGGTCCGCTCCGCATCCGGTCAGCGTTTTATCCAGATATCCTTGATGGCCTCCGCATCGCGGCTTGCGCCGAGCGCGGGCAAATCGTAAAAGTCGAGCAGGGTGCGCAACACGTTGTAGTGGTTGATGCGCTGGTTGCTGCCTTCCTTCTTTACCATCGGCCCAACCAGTATCGTGACGATGTGGTTGTCTTCCCGTCCATTGTCCTCATCCCAAGTCAGAATCAATAGGCTGTTGTGCTTCATCGCCCATTCGACATAGGGGTCGATGTGCCTTTTCAGCCATTCGTCCGCCGCCTCAAAATTGCCGTCGTGCATATCGTTGTTCTGGTCGGGAATCACAAATGACACGGTCGGGAGCCTGGAAAAATCATTGGGGAAATCGGCAAAGCGCTGGTTAAGCTCAGTGGATAATCGCACTCCTTGCCAGTTCGCTACCGGATTATGCTTGCGCTGATACGCACCGGACCAGCAGATATCGCTGCCCGCGGTGTGCAGTGATTCGGCATAGCTGGCAAAGCTTAATCCTTTATCCAGCAAGGACGAGGCGAGGTTTCCGGAGTCGAAAGTGTGCGGGCAGGCATTGCTGGTGACACCTTGCGTTGAGCCGGAAAACAAGGCCAGATAGTTCGGCTGGCTCGGATGAGTGACTCCATAAGACTGCGTGAACAGCACCCCACGTCTCGCCAGCGCATGGATGTACGAATTGCTGTTGCGCATATCCATGATCTGCGAGTAACCGCGATTTTCCTCGATCACCACAACTACGCGATCCGGGCGCGGCAACTGCCCAGCATGGGTGGCTGGCACGAGAATAAACGCGAGCAGGGCGGAGGTGAACAAGTGGTGCATGGTTGGATTCATACTGAAACGGTGATTGACACCTTACGGGCAGGAACGCGTTGCATTCCTATTTTGTCGCGTCCTCGATTTTCTTCTGCGATTCATCGGCTTCCTTTTGCACGGCCTGTTCTACTCCCTTGGCTTTTTCAAGCGCTTCGCGTTGCGGCGCGGCGATCTTGGGTGTAGGCGGTTTGTCACAGGCGCTTAACAGCAGAACAACGGCGAGCAAGATGTATTTCATATTTCCTCCGGTTAAGTGGTGGTTGGTTGTAGATTGGGCTGCGCGAACGTTAATTCTTTTACGAGCCTCCTCGCATTTTTTGCTCAATAGCTCGAAGCGTGTTTTGAATTTCTTTTTCCTTTAATTCTGGGTCAATGTCCTGAATGTATTCGATGGCAGAAAAATCGTCGCCACGCTTTCTGTTTTGTGGTGGCTCAAGCGCCTCGATAAGCAGTGCTTCAAGTGTTGCGACAAGGCTGGCTAGGGACGTGTTGAGAGCAGTTTCTTGGAGGTTGCCTTCTTGAGTTACGTCGAGCAAGCCAAACCATGAGAACCGATTCCAGCGACTGCCCAAGCGATCAACTGTATGCTCGAAAAGGCGTTTGCCCAGCGGGCGATCAATGGAGCGCCCAACATACACCACGGTGTGGTGGTCGTAAAGAATGTAAATGCCTTTCTGTTTGCCAAAATCTACTGGCTTGGAAAGAGCCTGTTGTTTCCCATACATCTTGGGGTCGTTGCGCCACACGACAAGATCACGTTGCCAGTACATGCCGAAGGAGTGAATGATTGAATCAGATAACTCCACGTCTAACTTGGCAAGAGACTCGGGTTTATTTTGTTTGGAAATTGGAGTTGATGCCGGAATGATAGCTGCTGCCAGTGAGCTCTTGAGTGTGAATATGCCTTTGCCAACGCGCATAAATGGCGATTTCTCACCATCATGTTTTATAGACGACGAAATTTGTGCATTCACTGTTGCCGCAGGAGTTGCACCATCAGTCTCGTAGTAGCCGCGAGATAATATTTGCTCGGATATCTCTGAGTAGTGCAGCGGTGTGCTAGATTCCGCGAGCACTTTCTTTATGGCCTCTTTCCAAGATTTTTCCACTGATGCCTCCTAATAATCTGTAGTTGCACTACATAACAATAAGCTCGAATTGTTTATTCTCTCCCTGCTGACACAGGTTAAGCGCAACTCTAACATAAGCCCCGATTACCTTTGGCAAGTCCCGCAGTAAAAGCTGGAACGCTGCCCCTGTTTGATTTGTTTGATAAGTGAGCCACATTTGCGGCATGGTTCGCCGCCGCGCCCATACACCCAGTAGTGCTGCTGGAAGTAGCCGGGTTGTCCCGAGGTGTCGACGAAGTCGCGCAAGGTGCTGCCGCCGAGCTTGATGGCTTCGGCCAGGGTCGCGCGGATTTCTTCGACCAGTTTTGCGCAGCGCGGCAGGCTGAGTTTTCCGGCGGCGAGTTGCGGTTTGATGCCGGCGCGGAACAGTGCTTCGTTGGCGTAGATGTTGCCCACGCCGACTACGATGCGGTTGTTCATGATGCATTGTTTGATGCTGACGCTGCGCTCACGCGTGGCCTGGTAGAGATAGCGCGCATCGAAGTCATTTTCAAGCGGTTCCGGCCCGAGTGTGGCAAGCAGCGGGTGAGTGTGCACTTCGCCGGTATGCCACAGCACGGCGCCAAAGCGGCGCGGGTCTCGCAGGCGCATCAGCGTGCAATTGCTGAGCACCAGGTCGAAGTGGTCATGTTTTCCCGTAGGTGTGTTCGCGGGCATGATGCGCAAACTGCCGGTCATGCCGAGGTGCAGGATTAACGTACCGTTGCCACAATCCATCAGCAGATATTTGGCGCGGCGTTTGAGCGAGAGGATGATCTTGCCACGCAACAGCTTCGGCAGGTTTTTCGGGATCGGCCAGCGCAGCCTGGCATTGCGGATGACGACATCTGCGATAGTCAGGCCGGTGAGGTGAGCGGCAAGGCCGCGCCGGGTAGTTTCTACTTCGGGGAGTTCGGGCACGAAAACCTCTGCAAATTCATTTCTCGGGCGAATCGCGGCGTCGCGTGTTGGTTCCGGCCACTGCTTCGCAGTTTCACATCGGCTTCGCCGATATGAGCCTTCACCGCATCTCGGTTGTCGCTCATTCCTCGTCTATCAATCTGATATGCCTTCGTCATTCGCTGCGCGGCTCCTTGCGCTTCATCCCGATATTCTGAATTTTCAGAGGTTTTGTCAGGTGGTTAAAAGGCCGCAGTACCAACATCAGGTTGTGTGATGACCTTTCAGGTTTTGCGGCGTTTCCACCAGATAAAGCCCCCAATCCCCGCCAGCATTAGCGGCAAGCCAAGCAGGAAGCCGATGCTGATGATGTTGAGCTGCATTTTGCCGAGCGTCAGATTGCTGTCTTTTGCGGCGCGCGGCTGCAGGGTGATGAGATGTTCTTCACCGGCCAGCCAGTTCACCATGTTCACACCCAGGTCGACGTTGCCGCCGTTGCCTGCGAAGCTGTTGGAGAGGAATGCACCGTTTCCGACCACGACGATTCGCTGGTCGCGATCATTAATGTGGCGCTGCATTGTGATCGCGATGTTGGCGGGGCCGGGGGTGTCGCGTTGTTTATCGAAGCGAGGTTTGTCTTTTGACGCATTGATTCCAGTGGCGTTGCGGCTAACCCAGCCGCGCGTGGCGACTTCCACCAATACGTGGTGTTGCCAGTCCGGGTTTTCATTCCAGATCAGCGGGCGTGCGGAAGGAAAGGCGGTGATCAAATTGAAATTGCGCGTGATGGCGTGTGGCGGATAAGTGGCGCCCAGCGACCAGGTCTGGGGTGCGTTCATTCCGGTGGAGGCCGGATCGATCACGATGCCGGGTGGTAGCAGTAGGTCAAGCTTTTCGGCGAGTCGTTCCAGCCCATGCAGCGGTTCGGCATCGACCAGCCAGAGCAAGTTGCCACCGCGCTCGATATAACTCAGCAGTTTGTTCACTTCGCCGGGCAACAGGTCGAGTTGCGGATTGGTGACGACTAGCACACTGGTATTAACCGGCACTTCCTGCGCGAGTGCCAGATTCAGGCTGTTGAGGCGAAAACCGTTCTGTTTGAGTTTTGCGCCGAACAGCAAACCGAGATCGTGGTTGGCGACGCCGTCCAGCTTGCGTTCGCCATGCCCGTCCAGATACATCACGGTCTGATCGCGGGTGTGCGCCAGGCGCAGCAGGGTGCTGGTGAGAATCTGCTCGTTGATCTGGGTGAGGTGCTCGCTGCGCCCGGCGTATTCGACCACCATTTCGCCGTTGAGCTGGATACGCGCCGTGCGGGCCTTTTCGGCTTCTTTCGTGGGGTCGATGAACACCAGCTTGATGTCGGGCTTATAGCGCTGGTAGAGCGACAGGAAGTCGCGGATTATTTTGCGGATGTCGCCGAGGCGCGCGTCCTGTTCGGTGGCATACACGGTAATATTGACCGGGCCGCTCAGCTGTTGGAGTACATTCACGCTGACGGAATCCAGGCTGTTGTTGGCATTATGCGTAATGTCGCGCTGCACATGGTAACGGGTGGCGAGATAGCCCAGGCCGGATACGGTGCCCGCTAACAGCAGCACGAACAAAACATTGCGCAATGCCACATTGCGAAAAAATTGGGAAGTGAATAATTTACGCAGCATGGATCATCCTATAAAAAGCAGTTCAGCCACGGATTTACACAGATGAACACTGATTATCAATGGGTAGGGGCGATTCATGAATCGCCTCTACG
>JACREA010000081.1 GCA_016218465.1 Nitrosomonadales bacterium
GAACGCGCCAAGGAAAAAGTTGGGAGGTAATCCGCTCTGGAGCGTCAGCACCAGGGCTGGCGCAAATAGCAACTGGATCAGCAACCACCACTTGGCGAGTCCGGAAAGATAACTGAACGTGGCTGCGAGTAAACCGCATAGCAAGGCAAGCAACAACGGCGGCCTATGCAACCCCGCAACGCTGACTACCAGCAGTGTGATTGCGAATGCGGCGCATTGCAGCAGCAGCGCAATGACGGAAGGCGGGAGTTTTTTGAGCATGAGCCACATTAACCTGAAAAACGGCAGTTGGCTTCTCCTGTTATTCCAATTTTCGTTTCAAACGACAATAATCCCGGGTGCGTTTACGCACCAGTTGGCGATGGTGTGTAAACGCACCTTACATTAATTCCGTTTCTATCGCAAAACAGAATTACTGGAGGGGCAGCGCTTTGCCGAAAGGTTAATTCTGCCCCAACCGGTAGGATAACTTAAGTCCGTCAAGCGCCGGATATGTAGCCGGTTCAACTTGTCCGGCAATTAACCCGGGCTGAGAGGCGGCAACTATATTTTTATCAGCCTGATTCGTGGCGGCGTGAACCGGTTGGCTGGCGGCAGCAGGCTCTACGGGCATTGCTTCCCGAACATGAAATGCCGGCAGTGAAAGCCCGATGAATGCCACTGCCACACCCAGTACGGCAGTTTTCACCAGCTTGCCAATCTGTTTGTTTTTGCGCAGACGCGCCATCAGTTGGCGGGCGGCCACGTCTGCGTGTGACTGTTCGATTTGCGCACGAAGCAGCCCATTCTCCTGTTCTTCAAGCTCGGCATTTTGCCGCTCGGCCAGCATTGCCTGATGTTCCAGCATCGCTCTGGTTTGTGCCGCATCGCGGGTACGTTGTTCTTCGGCAACACGTTGCCCGGTGGCCTCTGCCAAAGACATCTCGGCGTCTTCACGCTGCCGCATGGCTGATTCGATAAGTTCCCTGGCGCGATTCATGGCGGCCTGTTCTGCCGCAACCATGTCCTGCTTGGCCTGCACGGCCAGACGCTCCGTTTCGATACGATCCTGCTTAGCCAGCTCCGCTTCTGCCGCCAGTAGCTTGCGTTGCGCTGCCTGCGCCAGCAATTCGCGTTCCTGACCGAGATGGCGCTGGGCTTGTTCAAGCAATCGTGCTTCGATCTGCTCACGCTGCACGGCTGCCAATTGTGCTTCCTCCGCAGCCTTGCTACGCTTGCGCGCGGTAACTGCCATCAGGGCTTCACAGCGGACACGTTCCCGCTCTGCTCCAGCAGCCTTATGTTCTTCCTCAATGCGCAGTTTCATCATGTTTTCCGCGCGTGTCATGGCCGCGTCGTGCGCCTGTTTCGCTTCGTCAATTTGTTTGCGGAAGGTAACCGCGGCAATAGCCTCGGCGTGAATGTTGTCCTCTGCTGCTTTGAGCGCCCGGCTTTCTGCCTCTGCACGAACCTTGGCTATGTTCATGGCGCGCACCGCCGCCTGTTCCAGATCACGCGCTGCTTGAACGGCCTGCTCATTCAGCTTTTCCGTTGCCCCGGCAATTTCCCGGGTGCGAACTTCGAGTTCGATCCGCTCGTTATCAGCCTCGATGACACGCAATTCTGCGGCCATGCGTGCTTCGATTTCAGCGATTGCGCGAAGTTCGGTTTCAATCTGCGTTTCAGCTACACGACGCGCTTCATTCTCCAAATCAGCACGTTGCCCCGCCGCATTGGTAGCCTTTTCAAGAGCCTGTACTTTTTGTTGTGCCGCTGCAGCTTCTGCCTGCAATTTGATCTCCACTTCCCGCGCAGCAAGCAATTCGGCCTCGGCGCGTTGCTGTGCAAACGCAGTTGAATCACGCCCGGTTTGTAATTTTTGCGCGGCAGCCAGGCTAGCTATGGTTTCGGTAGCCAGACGATCATTTGCTTCTTGTTCGGCTTGGCGCAACAGAGCGTTGGTTTCCTCATGTTGATGCGACGCTTTTCTGTCGGCGTCGATCCGGGACTGTAATAACGCGCATGCTTCCTGTTCGGCCTTGAGTTTGCGCTCGGATTCAATTCGTGCAACCGCTTCCGCTTCGGCACGCTGCTTTGCCGCCTCATAAGCCTGACGTTCGTTGCGCTCGCGCGCTTCGGCATCGGCCCTGGCCTGCTCCTCGGAAAGTTTTCGTTGCGCGGCAAAATCTGCGGCAGCACGATCTGCCACCGAGCGCGCTTGGGCAGACTGTTCTGCATCCCGCTCGGATGCAAGCCGCGCCTCACTTTCATCCAGCGCCAACGCTTCGGCGCGCGCCCGCGCTTCCGCAGCCTCGGCTGCAGTTTGTTCGGTCTTGAGTTTGGATTTGGCCAGCGCGATTGCCTCTTGTCCTTTGCATACTGTTTGTTGCACGGCTCGCGCGATAGCCTGTTCGGTGGTTTCTTTTTCCCGGGCAAGTCTGGCAACCTCTTGTTCCAGCCTGGCGCGGTTCTCCGCTGCTTGTGCGGCACGCAGTCCGGCCTCGACACGTTTGCTGATTTGCGCCAGCTCGTGCGGTTCGGCGTCCGCCCGTTTTTTCGCCGATCGCGCTTCGTCCGCTTCGCTTTCCGCCCGTTGCGCGGCCATATCACGCAACCGGGACTCCAGTTTCAATTTTTCTTCGGCATGATTTTTTTGCGCTTGCTCGGCCGCACGGCGCTCCGCACCGGCCTGTACGGCGCGCTCCGTTATTTCCGCGATAGCAGTCTGGATGGCTTGTATTTCAGCTTCAGCAGATAGCTGGGCTTCACGTTCTGCCTGGCTTTGCCGTTCGATCAACACCGCCAGTTCGCGTTCTGCCTTGGACCTGTTCTCGGCGTCGATACGCGCAGTTTGCTCATGATGCAGACGCTGGTTCAATTCGTCTTGCGCTTGCCGCTCGGCATGCAGCCTTGCCTGATGTTCTTCCTGAAGCCGTAACTCGCAAGCAAGCTTTTCCTGTAGTTCGCGAGCCAATATTCTTTCTGCATCGAGCTTGATTTTAACCAGCTCGGCGCATTTCATTTCATCCTGGCTTTTTGCTTCAATCTGCGCAGTCAGCTCCGCCTCGGCCCGTGCACGCGCTTGAGCTACCGCACGGGCATGCGCTTCGGCGCGCGCGCGCGCCGAAGCGGAAAGGCCGGCCTGCGTTTCTGCTTCAATGCGCGCACGCGCTTCCAGAATTGCTTGCGACTCAGCGATAAATTCTTCGCTGCCGTTGCTGACTAATCGAATGATGGCTGGTTTTGACATGATGTTGCCCCTTGCTCCAGTCGATGCGCGTATCGCGCCAATCTTGAACCTATTGCTACGGCGCCAAGATAGCAGTTTGGGTGGCCAGTAAAGCGTTGAACAAAGCGGGAAAATCAGCCTATTTCAAACCTGCAGGTAAAACATCATGCAATACTTTCCAAATCGCATGGTGCTTCATAAAAAAACATCCTGCTTTACAAAACATGCCGTCGAGCGATGGGCCTCCTCTGTCAAATACAGATAGAATCTATCGAATCAGGCATGGCTGAGCCTGAGCCAACTGTTTCCTCGGTCATGGTACAATTCAACGTGGCTTGCGAAGGGATGGTGACAAAATGTCTTGCTACCGGAAAACACGAACAAATCGGCTTATTGAGAGGCTGATCGAGTGTCTCCTTTCGCACCAGCAATTAATTCAACTTCATTTCTAAGGAAATCCAAGCATGTCCAGCGTAGAAACTGTGAGCGCGTTAGAACGCCGTCTTAACGCATCAATTCCCCAACAAGCCATTCGCGGTGAGGTCGCTGCCCGTCTGAAACAAATCGGACGTTCTGCGAAAATTGCGGGCTTTCGTCCGGGTAAAATTCCGGCAAAAATTCTGGAGCAGCATTACGGCGCACAGGCGCATCAGGAAGCATTGGGCGACGCGCTGCAACGCTCGTTTGCCGAAGCGGTGGAAACCAACAATCTGAACGTGGCGGGCTACCCGAAGTTTGATGTCAAGACCAACGATCTGCATGCCGATCTGATCGAGTACAGCGCGACTTTCGAGGTATATCCGGAAGTGGTATTGGGCGATCTGTCGGGCGAAACGGTGGAGCGCTCGATTTATGAGGTTACGCAAGCTGATGTCGACAACACCATCGCGACGTTGCGCAAGCAGCGCGCTACTTTTGAGGCCGTTTCTCGTGCAGCCCAGAATGATGACAGGACCAGGATCGATTTTGTGGGCAAGCTGAACGGTGAAGTTTTTCAGGGCGGCGAAGGCAGGAATTATCCGGTTACGCTGGGTTCAGGCAGTATGTTGCCGGAGTTTGAAGCCGCCATTGTCGGCATGAAGGCGGGGGATACCAAGTCTTTCGATCTGACATTCCCGGAAAACTACCACAGTAAGGAACTGGCTGGAAAGCAAGTGACTTTTACTATAACGTTGCTTGGTGTCGAGGCTCCCAGGCTACCGGAATTGGATGCGGAGTTTGCCAAAGCTCTCGGCATTGCGGACGGTGATGTGAGCAAGCTGGGAGATGATATTCGCAGCAATTTGAGCCGTGAAGTTTCACATCGCTTGAAGGTGCGCAATAAGGGTGCGGCATTGGATGCGTTGCTTAGAGTTGCCAAGTTCGAGGCGCCAAAGGCATTGCTTGAGTGGGAGGCACAAAGCCTGATGAAGCAAACCATGCAGGATATGGAATCGCGCGGCATGAAGATGAAGGGTATGTCATTGCCTCCGGATTTGTTTACGGAACGTGCTGAAAAGCGCGTTAAACTGGGGCTGATTTTGTCTGATCTGGTGAAGAAACATGATTTGAAGGCCAAGCCCGAGCAGACCAAGGCTTTGATTATGGATTATGCGCAGAGCTATGATGAACCGGAACAGGTTATACGCTGGTATGCGGCTGATCCCAAGCGCAAACAAGAAGTAGAAAACTTGATTCTTGAAGAAAATGTGGCAGCCTGGGTGATGGGGAAGGCGAAGGTGATTGACAAGCCAGCCGTGTTCAACGAATTGATGGGGAATGGCTGATATGACACATTATCAGGAACCGCAAAATATCGGTTTGATTCCCATGGTCGTGGAGACCAGCGGGCGAGGTGAGCGGGCATATGACATTTATTCGCGTTTGCTCAAGGAGCGGGTAGTGTTCCTGGTTGGCGAAGTCAATGACCATAGTGCGAATTTGATCGTAGCGCAGATGTTGTTTCTGGAATCGGAAAATCCGGACAAGGATATCCACTTTTACATTAATTCTCCGGGCGGTTCGGTGACCGCAGGCATGGCGATTTACGACACCATGCAATTCATCAAACCGGATATCAGCACGTTGTGCATCGGGCAAGCGGCCAGCATGGGATCGTTCCTGTTGGCGGCGGGCGAGAAGGGCAAGCGCTTCTGTCTGCCCAATTCGCGCGTGATGATTCATCAGCCGATGGGCGGGTTTCGCGGCCAGGCTTCGGATGTCGAAATCCATGCGCGGGAGATTTTGTATCTGAAGCAGAGACTCAATCAAATGCTGGCGCAGCACACCGGGCAAACAGTCGAGACGATTGAGCGCGACACGGATCGCGATAATTTCCTGGGCGCGGAGGATGCGGTTAAATACGGGC
>JACREA010000082.1 GCA_016218465.1 Nitrosomonadales bacterium
CATCTCGATTATCACGGCGACATGGAGAGTTATGCGGCGAGCAAGCGCAAGCTGTTCGATTGGGAACAACTGAAATACGCGGTGCTGAACCTCGATGATGCCTTCGGCGCGGAACTGGCGGAGCAGTTGCGCGATGGCGCGTTCCCTTCTCCTCAATCCTCTGGTGGAACAACTAGCCAATCGACTAAGTCCGCAGGCGGACAAGTCGCTGGTTATCCCGCAAGCGGGAGAGGGTGCCCGACAGGGTGGGTGAGGATAGCTGAACATCAAGCAGATGACCGACACTACCGACCTCAGCAAACGTCACATCCGCAGCTACGTGCTGCGCCAAGGCCGCGTCTCGCCCGCACAACAGCGCGCTTGCGACACATTGCTGCCACGCTTCGGCATCCCCTACACCGCGCAGCCGCTCGACTTGAATCTGGCCTTTGGCCGCGAGGCGCCCAAGATACTGGAAATCGGCTTCGGCATGGGTGACAGCACCGCAACCATTGCGCTTGCCCATCCCGAGAACGATTATCTAGCGCTGGAGGTTCACACGCCGGGAGTGGGCAATTTGCTCAAGCTGATCGATGCGCAACATATCCTCAACATCCGCATCATCCGGCACGATGCCGTTGAAGTGCTGCGCGACATGATCGGCAATGCCACGCTGGATGGTGTTCATATATTCTTTCCCGACCCGTGGCACAAGGCGCGCCACAACAAACGTCGCCTGATCCAGGCGCCATTCATCGCGCGCTTGGTGCAGAAACTCAAACCCGGCGGCTACATTCATGTTGCCACCGATTGGCAGGATTATGCCGAACAGGTTTTGTCAGTATTATGCGCGGAGCCGTTGCTGGAAAATACTGCGGCGGATTACGCGCCGCGCCCCGCTTACCGCCCGCTCACCAAATTCGAGCAGCGCGGCCTGCGTCTGGGGCATGGCGTGTGGGATTTGGTGTTTCGCCGCAAGGAATAACTATTAAAAACACAATTGAGCCACGGGTGAACACGGATTGACACAGATGAAGATTGGATTACTCCAGATTTTTCTATTTCGCCGACTGCAATTCCAAACAGTCAAAATGCGGTTTTTCATCCGTGTTTATCCGTGTACATCTGTGGCTAAAATACGGTTTTATTGACAACTACTCGCCGTTGAATTCCATATCCGGCGCGCGGTTCAATAATTCGGCGACCATATCTACGGCAGGAACATGCTCGTAGAGAATGCGATATACCGCTTCACTGATGGGCATTGCCACGCCCAGACGTTGCGCAAGATGATGGACTTCTCGTACTGTGTATACGCCTTCGGCAACGTGGCCGAGCTTGCGCAATATCCCCGGCAAGTCATGCTGTTGCGCCAGCAGCAGCCCAACCTGCCGATTGCGCGATAAATCACCGGTGCAGGTGAGAATCAAATCGCCCGCGCCGGACAAGCCGCCCAGCGTTTCGGGACGCCCGCCCAGCTTCAATCCCAGCCGGGTAATTTCAGCCAGTCCTCGTGTCAGCAAGGCAGCTCGCGCATTGTGTCCCAGGCCCAGGCCATCGGAAATGCCGGCAGCAATCGCCATCACATTTTTTACCGCGCCGCCCACTTCCACGCCTATCACATCGCTGCTGGCATAAATGCGCAAACGCGCATGGTGGAGAGCCTGCGCCATGCCACGGGCAAACTCCGCGTCAGCAGAAGCAAGCACCAGGGCGGTTGGCAAACCGCTCGCAACTTCCAGCGCGAAACTTGGCCCGGACAACACGCCGCAACGCATGCCTTCAGGCAAGACTCCGGCAGCTACACGGTGCGGCAATTGCGAGGTCTCTGCCTCAAAACCTTTGCATGCCCATACCACCCCAAAGCCTGTCTTGAGTCCGCCTGATTTGTGATCCGACAACCGTGCAATCTGCTGCAAAATTGAACGCAACGCAGCAGTTGGCGCAGCGATGATTGCCAGATCGGCGGCCGCCAAAGCAGCAACAAAATCTTTACTCAGCTCCAGTTTGTCGGGCAGAGAAATATCCGGCAGATATCGTTGATTGCACCTAGTGGCGCGCATCTCTTTGATTTGTGCGGCATCGCGTGCCCACAGCGTAACTCGATGGTTGGCTGCGAGACTGATGGCAAGTGCGGTTCCCCAGGCGCCTGCGCCTATGACGGTAATATTCATGGCTTGTCAGTCGCCCCACACCTCAGCGCGACGCACAAAACCGGCTTCTCCATCTTGATGGCGCACCTTGATCCATCCCGTTCCGGTTGATTCAAGGAATTCCAATGCTATTTGCTGCCGCACCTTGAACAGTCTTGCCGCTCCAAAATCCGGTTCTGCAAACACATCCAGCAAAGGCGACAGCACGAACACGTAGCGCTTGTTGCTCAATACTCGCTTTTCCACCCAGTACAACGCGCCGGAACGATCTCGCACCTTGATCCAGTTATCCAGCGTGACAACCTGCTCGAAGGGCATATAGCGATTCACCACGAACAGTTTTTTTGCCTTGGCAGAAGGTGCGTCGTAGAGTATCGCGCTGCTCTCGCTGACTGAAACATAATCTATCGCGTATGCTGCACTCGCGCCATAAAGCAGCACGAACAGAGCAACAAAACGCAAAGAATCGGGTAGGTTCATCAGTGTGTGGTAGCCGCCGCAGCCTGCGCTTGCTCCTGCTTATGTTGCTGGTAAAGCCCCTCGAAGTTGACCGGGCTTAGCATCAGCGGAGAAAATCCGGCACGAACAGCAACATTGGAAACGAGTTCGCGCAAATACGGAAACAGAATGTTCGGGCACATCACCGCCAGCACCGACTCCATATCTCCCTTGTGCAGGTTACGCAATCGAAAAATGCCAGCCTGCTTGGCCTCGATCAGGAACATTACCTTTTCACCAATCTTGGCGGTTACAGTAGTGGTTAGCACCACTTCAAACGCGTCTGCCTCAATCGGCCCGGCACGGTTATCCAATTGCACATCGATTTGCGGGTTTGTCTGTTCCAGGAAAATTTGTGGCGCGTTTGGAATCTCCAGCGAAAGATCTTTCACATAGATTTTTTCTATATTGAAAAATGGTTGAATATTTTCTTGAGCCGCTTCAGTCATGCTTTTCTCTCTAGTGTTTATATTGCCAAAAGTTTATCCAATTCATCTGCACCATCCAGCGATGCGAGATCGTCATATCCGCCGACATATTCATCTCCGATGTAAATTTGCGGCACAGTGCGCCGCCCGGTTATTTCCATCATTTTTACACGCAATTCCGGATGCAAATCGACGCGGATTTTTTCAATCTCCCGCACGCCCTTGCGCTGCAACAACTGTTCGGCCCGAACGCAGTATGGGCAGACTGCAGTACAGTACATCACAACCTTTTCCATCATTTTTCCAAAGGCAAATTGGCCTTCTGCCAAGCCGTTACCCCGCCTGCCAAAATATAGGCCTGGGTAAAGCCGCGCTTGGCCAGCGTAGCGCAAGCCATGCCTGAACGGTTGGAGGTGCGGCACACAACCACAATGGGCTGGTCCTTGAATTTTTCCAGCTCATCACTACGTTCATCAAGTTTGCCGAGCGGAACATGCATGGAATTCAAAATATGTCCGAGTTTATATTCGCCATCTTCACGCACGTCCAGCACCAGCGCATTCTTATGGTTGATGAGCTGCAATGCCGCAGTGCAATCAACTTCCTTGATGCCGCGAATATTGTTGCCGATCAGCGACCAGAACAGCATGGCGCCGCTGAACAACGCAATGGAAATCGGAAGAA
>JACREA010000007.1 GCA_016218465.1 Nitrosomonadales bacterium
CGGGGCGTGTATCGCTGCATATATTTGTCATCATCAATTTTCTTTATCTGACCATCAATCCAGCCAAAACAAATTGCTTCTTCAACTGCATCCACATAAGAAATAGATGCTTGTCCAGTATGCTTTTTATAGTAAATCAGCCAAATGTCCTTTTGGGATTTGTGGTTCTTTTGCAGCCATGACCGCCACTCCTTGCGATCCTTGGCATAGGTTGTTTTAGCTTCTTCCATTTTAGTAAATGCTATTGGGCAGAAAAATGGAGTCCGGGTCTTGCATGAACACCCTTCAACAGGCCGTTGCTCATAGCGCTCTCCCTTTAAAGATCGCCATCGCTAATTTCATATGATGAGCGAACTACGCCACACTCTTTCACTTTAGTCTGCGCCCACCCCTTAGCAAAGGTGATCCGCAGTTCCGCGCCGATTGCCAACTGCCCCGCGTCCGACACCACGCTGCCGCTTGCATCCTGTACCAGGCTGTAGCCGCGAGCCATGACTTGTTGCGGGTTGAGCAATGTCAAGTGTTGAGCGGTACTCTCCACTCGCCCAGACCGTTGTTCTTGTGTCATGCGCATCGCTTTGACTAATCGGTTCGCCAGATTGGTTTGGTTGTCGTGCAGACGGGTAAAGTCGCCGCTTGCCGAACGAAGTCGTTGCGCCATGATTTGCCACTGCCAGTGCTGATGCTGCTTGCGATATGCAAAGGCTCGCTGCATGCGTTGTTGCAGTTGGCCTAGATGTTGGGCTTGACGCTGCAACTGTTGTGCAGGATGCACCAGGCGGCGCTGCAAGTAGTCCACGGCCTGCATGGCATTTTGCAGACGGTTGTGTTGAGCGCGTTGCATACGCTGCGTTATAACGGCCATGCTTCCAAACAACGCATGGCGATCCGGCACGGCGCGCTGCGCGGCTGCGGTGGGGGTCGGGGCGCGTTCGTCGGCAGCAAAGTCGGCAATCGTAAAGTCGGTCTCGTGCCCAACCCCGCTGACGATGGGAATTTCGCTGGCAGCGATGGCGCGCGCGACGATTTCTTCGTTGAACGCCCACAGGTCTTCAATGCTGCCGCCACCGCGGCACAGGATCAGCACGTCGCATTCGGCGCGCCGGTTGGCACGCTGGATGGCTGCCGCGATCTTCTCCGCACTGCCTGCACCCTGAACCGGCGCGGGGTACAGCACCACCGGCGCACTCGGCAGCCGCAGCTTCAAGGTGGTCAGCACGTCGCGCAACGCGGCGGCCTGCGGCGAGGTAATGATGCCGATGCGTTTCGGGAATGCGGGCAAGGCGCGTTTGCGCGCGGCAGCGAATAAGCCTTCGCTTTCCAGCAATTGCTTCAGCCGCTCGAATTGCTCATACAGTATGCCCAACCCTGCCGGACGCATCTGCTCGACGGTCAATTGAAAATCGCCGCGTTGCTCATATAAAGTAGCGACCGCTAATACTTCGACCTGCTGCCCGTTGGCGATCGGTTCTCTCAATAATTGGTTTTTATGCCGGAACATCACGCACCGAACTTGTGCCTGATCGTCCTTCAGCGAAAAATAAAAATGACCGGAGGCGGCCTTCACCAAATTAGAAATTTCTCCTCGCACCCACAACAAAGGGACGTTGCTTTCGAGCAACTGCTTGATTGCAAAGTTGAGTTCTGCGACACGAAAAACACGGTCTTTTTCTTTTAAAAAAAGTTCGAAAGACATATTGACAATCCGAAATAATCCACATTCCAAGGAAATTCGCTGCTTTTCACTGTACCACCCTACAGCGGCATTTCACACTTACAATAAGTAACTGTATTTATTAACTAATATCGCCTTTTAAAAAATAGGCAAAGTAACAAAAGTCCTTATTCCACGCCACCTTAAATCGGCATCAATTGAAGCAATCCACAAAGTTACCCACAGGTTTTGTGGGTAAACGGAAATACTCTTTTCAAATGGCAGCTTAGCAAAATATTGCTGAAGCGATTTATGAGAAATGTTGCTCAACCTGCTACGACACGCTACAGTTGCGACCTGATTATTTAAGCACATTTGGAGGATACGCGTGATTGCAATCGTAGAGGCGGCTGGTTGGCCAATCTGGTTTTTGATTCTGGCATCCGTTATCGCAGTCGGTTTGATAATTGATCGCCTGATGTATTTGCGCATCAAACGTATCGCACCCCCCGCCCTTCTTGACGAGGTCGTCAATGAACTCAAACAGCGCGGAATCAGCGATGGCATGCTGTCCAAGCTTGCCGGCAGCTCGCCATTGGGGCGTATTTTTTCAGCAGGGCTCAAAAATATCAAAAGCACCCCGGAAGTGATGAAAGAGTCGATTGAGGAAGCCGGCAGGATAGTCACACACGATTTGGAGCGCTTTCTCACCACTCTGGGTACGATTGCTTCCATCAGCCCACTGCTTGGGCTATTCGGAACGGTAGTCGGCATGATCGAGATTTTTGGCTCCCAAAATGTCACCGGGAACAGCCCGGCGATTCTCGCACACGGTATTTCCGTGGCGCTTTACAACACAGCCTTCGGCCTGATCGTGGCGATCCCCAGTATGATCTTCTACCGCCACTTTCGTGCGCAGGTGGATAGCCTGACCATTGAGATGGAGCAACAGGCAGTCAAACTGATCGAGATAGTTCACGGTCAGCGCAAAGGCTAATGCCATGAACTTTCAACGTGGGCATAGCCGCGAAGAACCGGAAATCAATCTGATTGCGCTGATAGATGTGCTGCTGGTCATATTGATTTTTCTGATGGTAACCACCAGCTATGCAAAATTTTCCGAATTGCAGGTCAATCTGCCGCAGGCAGGTGGCGAAGCAAGTACCGCAAAGACAAAGGCGATCAATGTTTCGGTGGATGCTTCCGAGCACTATGCCATCAATAATCAGGGGGTATCCTACACTGGCGTAGAACCGTTGGCAGCCGCTCTTAAAAATGCTGCAGCCGATCAAACCGATCCCATTATAGTCATCAACGCCGACGCCAAAGCCCCTCACCAATCCGTAATAAACGTGATGGAGGCTGCAAGACAGGCGGGCTACGGGCGGATCACTTTTACCACGCAGAGCCAGCCAAAATAACGGGGCCTTATAACGTGCACTGGCTGCAAAACCATTGGTATCGAATTACCCCGCTGCACCTGATTCTTTTTCCTGTCAGCTTGATTTTTCGTGTGCTGGTAGCGTTTCGCCGCGCGCTGTATCGCAACCTCATTTTTTCCAGCGACCAGTTGCTGATTCCTGTCATCGTGATAGGCAACATCAGTGTAGGTGGAACCGGCAAAACCCCGCTCACGCTTGCATTGGCTCAACAGCTTGCCAAGCGCGGATGGCATCCGCTCATCGTCAGTCGCGGCTATGGCGGTAAATCACATCAACCGCAAAACGTCTCTGCAAGCAGCACGGCACAGCAAATAGGCGATGAGCCGTTGCTGATGGCGCGCCGCGACATCTGTCCGGTATGGGTCGGCAGAAACCGGGCCGCAACGGCACACGCAGCCACTCAAACCCACCCGCAATGTGATGTCGTGCTGTGCGATGACGGCTTGCAGCACTATCGATTGCAGCGCGATGTCGAAATCGCGGTCATTGATGGCGCGCGAAGTTTTGGCAACGGTTTCCTGCTCCCTGCCGGTCCGCTTCGTGAGCCGATAGCGCGTTTGCAGGAGGTGGATGCGGTGGTGGTAAATGGCGGCGACCCCCTCCCAAGGCAGTTCGCCATGCATTTATCCGGGGAGCTTTTCTACAACCTGCTCGATCCTGTCCAGACAGCCGATGCGGCTCGTTTCCATGCGGCGAGAAATCATGCCATCGCCGGGATCGGCCATCCGCAACGCTATTTCCAGCATCTGGAAAAGATGGGCATTTCCTTTACACCGCATGCTTTTCCAGACCACCATCCTTATTCGGCAAACGATCTTGCTTTTGAAAATTGCGATGCGATACTCCTGACCGAAAAAGATGCGGTAAAATGCACGGCATTCGCTGATGCGCGATATTGGGTGTTGCGAGTGGATGCCCAAATTGACTCTACCTTGATCGACCTCATTCTGCGAAAGATCACACCTAATGGACTCCAAACTGCTTGATATTCTCGTTTGCCCACTATGCAAATCCCCGCTGGTCTATCAGAAATCAGCACAGGAATTGATCTGCAAGGCTGACCGGCTGGCTTACAAAATAGAGGACGACATCCCTGTAATGCTGGCCGACGAAGCACGCAAACTCACCCCGGAAGAAATCGAAGCGCTTCGATGACAAGCTTTCACGTCGTAATACCAGCCCGGCACGCTTCCACCCGACTGCCCGGCAAGCCGTTGCTGCCGATTGCCGGCAAGCCGATGGTGATAAGAGTTGCGGAACAAGCAGCCCTGAGCGGCGCGCAACAAATATGGATCGCCACCGACCATCATGCGATTGCCAACGTGGTGCATGAACATGGTTTTAAGGCCTGCCTGACCAGAGAGAGCCACACCAGCGGCACGGACCGCATCGCCGAGGTGGTGGAGCAACAGGGCTGGTCAAATGACATAATCGTGGTAAATGTGCAGGGCGACGAGCCGCTGATACCCCCTGCGCTGATACGCGCTGTAGCCGAACACCTGCATCAACATCCTGAATGTGCGATTGCCACCGCTTGCCATGCGATTCACGACGAAGCGGCTTTTCGCAATCCCAATATCGTCAAGGCGGTGCTCGATAAAAATGGCAACGCGCTATATTTCAGCCGCGCACCAGTTCCATATCCACGCGACTCGTTCGCACTCCCCTCTCCCGCTAGCGGGATAACCAGCGACTTTGCGGCTTTGCCGCCCAGTCGAATGGCTAGTAGTTCCATCAGAGGGGCTGGGGGAGAGGGTTTACCGGAAGGCTTGCCTGTATTGCGCCACATCGGGATATACGCATACCGAGCCAGTTTCTTGCGCGCCTTCGGGCAACTGGCTCCTGCGCCCATCGAACATTTTGAGGCACTGGAACAATTGCGCGCGCTGTATCATGGGTACAAAATCGGCGTGTTCGTCGCTGAGCAAGCCCCACCCTGCGGCGTGGACACTGAACAGGATCTGCATGCGGTACGGCATATTTTTTCCACACAAAACAAACCGGAGGAGAACAAAAAATGAGAGTCATATTACTAGGCGCACCTGGTGCAGGCAAAGGCACTCAAGCCAATTTCATCAAAGACAAGTTTCACATCCCGCAAATCTCCACTGGCGATATGCTGCGTGCGGCAGTCAAGGCGGGTACGCCATTGGGTGTTGCCGCAAAAAAAATAATGGATGCCGGTAATCTGGTCTCCGACGAAATCATCATCAACC
>JACREA010000083.1 GCA_016218465.1 Nitrosomonadales bacterium
CACCTGCTGTACAGCCGCAACGCGCTATTCAGCGGCGGTCTTCGCCCGCATTATTTTTGTTTGCCCGTGCTGAAGCGTGAAGCGCATCGCGAGGCCCTGGGCAAGGCGGCAAGCAGCGGCAATCCAAAATTCTTTCTCGGCACGGACAGCGCACCGCACGCGCAGCACACCAAGGAAACTGCCTGCGGCTGTGCCGGCATTTACACCGCATACGCCGCTATCGAGCTGTATGCCGAAGCATTCGAACTGATCGGCGCGTTGGACAAACTGGAAGGCTTCGCCAGTTTTTTCGGCGCGGATTTTTATGGCTTGCCGCGCAATACCGACAAGATCACGCTGCGCAAGCAGAGCTGGCAAGCGCCGGATAGCCTCTCGTTTGGTGAGCACCGCTTGGTGCCTTTGCGTGCCGGTGAATTTATTTCGTGGAAGATGTGCAGCTAATTCCAATTCCAGATAGAAACGCAGATAATTTATACTCACAACCGTTCGGCCTGAGCTTGTCGAAGGCCAGTATTGGTAAGGTAACTCTGGTTCGACAGGCTCACCACGAACGGATTGGATTATTTGTACTTCTATCTGGAATTGGAATAACACGGTGCGTGACCTTATTCCAATTTGACTGACTTTACATCTTCTTTAATTTGTAACCTCTTCCATCGCGAAAATGCGGCGATGCTCGCGGATAGCATAACGGTCGGTCATCCCGGCAATATAATCGGCAATCGCGCGAGCGCGGTCATGTTCCGCAAGGCTCTGAAATTGCGGCGGCAGCAAGCGGCTGTCAGCCATGAATATACCGAACAAATCGCTGATAACGCGTTGCGCCTTGGCGCTCATGCGCAGCACGCGGTAATGGCGGTATAAATGGATGCGCAAAAAGTTTTTCAGCTCGCGCTGCAGCTCGTCCATCCCGGTGCTGTAGGCAATCATCGCCGGTGCGCTGCGCACATCTTCTATCGTGGCTATACCCTGCGCGCTGATATTGCGTTCGCTCTGTTGTATCAAATCAGTAACCAGCGTATTGATCATGCGCCGCACGGTTTCATGGACCATGCGCCGCTCCTGCAAATCAGGATAAGCATGGCGCACCTCGTGCAAATGCGTTGCCGCCAGCGGCACTGATGCTAACTGTTCCAGCGTGATCAACCCGGAGCGCAGGCCATCATCAACGTCGTGATTGTTGTAGGCAATTTCGTCGGCAAGGTTGGCGATTTGCGCTTCCAGCGAGGGACGGCGATTATTCAAAAATCTCTCGCCCAGATCACCCAGCTGTTTGGCGTTGACCGCAGAGCAATGCTTGAGGATGCCTTCGCGTGTTTCAAAGCACAGGTTCAGTCCGTCGAACGCCGCGTAACGCTCTTCCAGCAAATCCACCACGCGCAGCGATTGCAGATTATGCTCGAAGCCGCCGTAATCCTTCATGCAGGCATTCAGCGCCTCCTGGCCGGCATGTCCGAACGGCGTATGCCCGAGGTCATGCGCCAGGGAAATCGCCTCGGCGAGATCTTCGTTCAGATGCAGGCAGCGCGCGATAGAGCGGGCGATTTGCGCCACTTCGATGCTGTGTGTGAGGCGGGTGCGGAACAGATCGCCTTCGTGATTCACAAACACCTGTGTCTTGTATTCGAGGCGGCGAAACGCGCCGGAGTGGATGATGCGGTCGCGGTCGCGCTGGAATTCGCTGCGGCCTTGCGGCGCGTCCTCAGCTATTTTCCTGCCGCGCGAGTTGTGCTCGCTTACCGCGTAAGATGCGAGCTCAGCCATGTTTGATACAGGCGTTCAGAGTTTGCCGCAACAACTGCTCCGGCACATCTCCTGTTACCACGGCATGGCCGATGGACTTGAGCAGCACGAAGCGCATTTTGCCACCCTCGACTTTCTTGTCCAGCCCCATCAGTTGCAGATATATTTCCGTGCCCAAGGGCGGTCCATCCACCTGCAGGCCCGCTCGCTTGAACAGGCGGCGAATGCGCGCAACGTCCTCTGCGCTGACCCAGCCCAGACGATTTGAAAGATCGGTAGCCATAATGGTGCCTGCGGCCACAGCCTCACCATGCAGCCACGTCCCATACCCCGAGCCGGTCTCGATGGCATGGCCGAAAGTGTGACCTAGATTCAGCAGAGCGCGCTCGCCGCTTTCTCGTTCATCCGCGGCGACCACTTCGGCTTTGTTCTGACAGCTGCGCACAATGGCGTATTGCAGCGCGTCCGCATCGCGCGCCAACAGCTTCTCGATGTTCTGCTCCAGCCACTCGAAGAACGGCAGATCGCGGATCAGGCCGTATTTGATGACTTCCGCAATACCTGCTCTCAGGTGCTCGTCCGTCAGGGTGTTCAGCGTGGCGATGTCGGCCAGAACCACCTGGGGCTGGTAGAACGCGCCTATCATGTTCTTGCCCAGCGGATGGTTGATGCCGGTCTTGCCGCCGACAGATGAGTCCACCTGCGCCAGCAGCGTGGTCGGTATCTGGATGAACGGAACGCCGCGCAAATAAGTTGCAGCGGCATAGCCGGTCATGTCGCCGATGACACCGCCACCCAAGGCGATCAACGGTGTAGTGCGTTCGCAGCGATGGGTCAGCAGGCCATCGTAAATCAGCCCCAGCGTTTCCGCGTTTTTGTATTCCTCGCCATCCTTCAGGACGATGGCGATGACTTCCACGCCATGTCTTTGCAACATGGTGCGCAGTTGTTCGAGATAGAGCGGACCTACCGTGTCGTTGGTCACCACCGCCGCGCGCTTGTGCGGCAAGTGAGGCAAGTGAGGCAAAAGCAGGTCCGCGCGACCGAGCAGGCCGCTGCCGATGTGTATCGGATAACTGCGTTCGCCTAATCCTACTGTGAGTGTTTGCACCATCTTCCGTATTAATTCTATGAGTGAGTTTTCTTGAATTTTTCTATTTCATCCACCAGGTGCAACATCAGCACATGCACGCTCTGCTTGCCGCTCTGGACAACGATATCCGACACTTGCTGATAAAGCGGGTCGCGTTGCTGAAACAATTCTGTGAGCTTGGCATGGGGGTCGCTGGTCTGCAACAGCGGGCGATTACGATCATGCCGGGTGCGTTGCCATAGATCATGCACGTTTGCCTTGAGGTAAATGACGATGCCGTTCTGTTGCAGCGTCGTCCGATTTTCCTCCGCCAGCACCGCGCCTCCGCCGGTTGCCAAGACCATGTTTTCGCGACTTACCAGATCGCGAATTGCGGCGGTCTCGCGCAAACGGAAACCCACCTCACCTTCAACATCGAATATGTGCGGAACCGTCACACCGGTGCGCTTGATGATTTCCTCATCGCTGTCCACGAACACCTTGCCAAGATGCCGGGCCAACGCCCGTCCCATCGTGGTTTTGCCGGAACCCATCATGCCCACCAGGATCAGGTTGCCGGACTGGAGCTTGCGGCTTTTGTCTTGATCGTTTTGCATGTGTTGCATTGTAAACGATAAAAACCAAAACCCTATCGAGCAGGCAGCTAGCCCTGAAAGAAAAAATCAGCCGCCCGCAGGCGGCTGACTGGTACGGGGCTGGCGCGGCCTGGCGTCAATATGACGCCGTATGCCCTATCGTACAGTTGTCGTCAGCAGCGTCAGTTAGCGACATAGGAAGCGTATAGTTAATTTTTGCCGTGCTTTCGGTACCCATGACAATCACTCGCGCCGTCACCTCCTCCTCAATGAACCATGCGGACGACTTCGGGTATTGAAGATAAAACGTAGCGGCGCCGTTGCTGTCCGTCGTCACCGTCATCGGAACGGCGCCCCCTGCAGCAGCACCTGGAGAAATCAGCCCGTTATTGGGTATCGCCAATGCGGCAGTCTGTGACGCGGTCATCCCTGCCGGGGTGTCTTCCACAGGAGCTAAAGTCCCGTCATCGAGTATTCCATTGCGGTTGATATCCTCGTTGTCGGTAAAACTCGTTACGGCGCCGCCGCCACTGGTTGCAACAAAGGGACCTCCGCAATCAATTTGCCAAGCGCTACCAGTCCAGAACCCTACGGCATAAATTGACCCGTTCCTGTACCTGGCTGGAAATGCAGTCAGGGTCACGTTTGTGCCCGCAGCCGGGGGGCTGCCATTGGAATCCACGACCAGCACGCTCCCCGGCAGCTTGTACTGGGTGGTATTGGCGGTGTCCTCGACAGCCGTGCCGAAGCCGACCGAAACGCTGACGGCGCTGGAAGAGACCCTCAGCGGAGTCGTATCGCACAACTTGTTGGTTTCTGTACTGACGGGGTCTGGCAGGGTGCCGGCGCAAACCTGCCCCACGATACTGGCCTGGGCATGGATCGTCGCCAGCGTGGGCGAAGTGCCCGCAGAGAATGTGGTGGTTGCCTTTCCCTGGGAATCGGTATAGACCACGGCAGGCGAAACGGATTCACCGCTGCCTGTGGTTCCCAGCAAGCCGAACATCACCGCCGCACCGCCGACCGTATTAGAGTTGACATCCCGGACGGTTACATTCAGCGTTGAAGTGCTCATGTTGCTGCCGGAACTGGGACTGATCGTCGACGTGGAAGCTGACAGGAAGACTTGGGCCGCAGCCGTGGATGGAGCGCTGATCACAAACGTGCGCGACAGTGAACTCAGAATCGCGCCGGTACCATCCAGCGCATCCACCTGCACCGACACCGAACCGGAGTTGGCCGGCGCCGTATAGGTCGCCGCCACCGCATTTGCTGCCGGCGTTTGCAGGATAGAGGTACTCGTTATCACAGGGCTTGTTCCCGTCCAGCTTCCCGATGTCGCGCTGATCCGGACGTCGGTAACCGTGCCACTGCCGATCGTCGTGGGAACCGTGACTGCCAGTGCCTGCGTAGCCGCTGTCGACAAAGCTGTCGGATTGGCGGATGGAGTCGTAATCGCAAACGCGATCCCGCTTGCCGACGTCACTGTGATGTTCTGGGTGGTCGTCACCGTCGCCACTCCAGCCGAATTCAGCCATTCTGCGGTCAGCACCACCGTGCCTGCCGCAGTCGGGGTGATTGTAAGTAATGGCGTTACACCCGTAGCGTCTGTGGTCAGCGTAGTAGCGGAAAGCGTTGCTGCCCCGGTACTGGTCGCGCCGGTCGAGAAACGGATGGTCAGGTTGGCCTTGCCAATTCCGGCGGCATCCGTTACGGTCGCAGTTGCTGCAAGCGTGCCTGCACCAACCTGGATAGTGTTGCTGGGTGTCAGAGCCAAGGCCAGTGTCGAGCCTTTAATCAGTATCGGAATACTCGCCGATTGTCCTCCCACTGTTGCGGTAACGGTAGCAGTGCGATTGCTGAAATCTGCAAGGCCGCTTTTCAGTACCACGATCGCCTGGCCGTTTGAGTCGGTCGTTGCCGAACTGGCAGACAGGTTGCCGCTTGTGGTCGCGAAGGAGACGGCTACACCCGGCATGACGGCGTTGGATAAATCTACCAGTGTCGCCGTCAGAGTCGCCGAAGTCGAATTGTCGGTCAGGATTGAGTTCGTGGATGTGCCCAATGCAATTCCAGCTGGCACTGTAGCAGGGGTGGTCGTTGTTCCGGAGCTGGGCGCATTGTCGCTGCAACCCATAAGCGCCACAATCGCTGCCGCCAGCAGGAATGGTACCGAAAATCCGGTCATGGTTCTTTTGAATGTATGGTCTCGCACTTGAATCTCCCGTTCACGTTCCATGCGTAATGATTAGCGCTGCAAACTAAAAATATGATGTCCGATGGACAGATTTACTCACTTTCAATGCACAAACAATTCAAATCCGATAAAAGGATAAACCAATCCAACAAACGGCTGCACTAAATAATCACCTCTTCATTTTGCGGCCTGCAAGCCTCTGGCAAAAACAGGTTCTAAGCACATGCAGTTTGAATAAAGTCATCGCAGATTTAATGTCTCGCTCATGATTTTAGGAGAAATGAAAACCAGCAATTCGCTCTTGTTTTCTATTCTGGCAGAGCTTCTGAACAGGTAACCCAATACTGGTATATCCCCGAGCAATGGCACTTTGTCCTCACCGGCGCTTTCTTGTTGGAGGTATACCCCGCCGATTACCACTGTACCGCCATTTTCCACCAACACCTGGGTTGAGACCTGGTTGGTGTCGATGCTGGGAACACCTGCGTACAATGTGCCAACGGAGTCCTTGTTTACTTTTATATCCATGATGACATTGTTATCCGGGGTGATTTGCGGCTTGACCTTCAAACTCAAGGTGGCTTTTTTGAATGCCACATTGGTTGCACCGCTGCTGCTGGCTTGCTGGTATGGCACTTCGGTGCCGGTTTCAATCGATGCTTCAGTCTTATCCGAGGTTACTACGCGCGGGCTTGAGATTACTTTTCCTTTGCTGTCGGTCTCCAAAGCGGTTAATTCGACAGACAACAATTTGCTCAACGATTTGTTGAATAGCAGCATGGAAAACGTACCGGCGGTGCCCGCCGATGGCAGGTTAACGTTAGGCGTGTTGGCGGGCATCACTGTGCCGGCCAACGGCGAAGTGCTGGTGCTGGATACCTGGTTGGCGCCTATCTGACCGTTGAACGCAGTGCCATTTAACTTGAAGCTGTCGAGCGAGTTGTAGCCCAGCCTTACGCCGAGATTCTTGCCAAACTTGTCGGATGCCTCGACCACGCGCGCCTCGATCATCACCTGGCGAACCGGCACGTCAATTTGCTTGATCAGTTTGCGGGCTTCTTCGAGCTGCGCGGGTGTGTCTTGAACAAACACGGTGTTGGTGCGTTCATCCACTACCGCGCTGCCACGCTTGGAAAGAATGCGCTGATCCTTGTTGTTCAGGAGCGCAACCACCGCGCTGCCTTTTTGATAACTTATCATGAAACTCTCGGTATGCATTTCTTCCAACTCCGCAATTTCCTGATGCGAGGTTAATTCGATTTTTTCCTTGGCCGCTATTTCATCGCGGGGGGCGACTTGAATCACGTTTCCATTTTTGCGCATATCCAGACCGCGGCTCTGCAAAATAATGTCGAAAGCCTGATCCCATGGCACATCTTTCAAACGCAAGGTAATATTTCCCCTCACCGAATCGCTGATTACAATGTTCGTTTCTGTGAAATCCGCAATAACATTCAATGCTTCACGAACATCAATCTGCTGGAAATTAAGCGTCAGTTTTTCGCCCGCATAACCGGCTTTTTTGGGTTTCCCCGATTCATCGGTTTTCACTATGACCGGCTTCACCTCAACAATGAATTTGTTGTCGGTTTGATATGCGGCGTGTTCCCACGACCCCTTTGGTTCGATCACCATACGCACGTTGTCGCCCTGCACAAAGGTGTCAATGCCCTGCACAGGGGTTGAAAAATCGACCACGTCCAGTTTGCGCTGCAAATTGCGAGGCAGGCCGGTTTTGAGGAAATCGACAATCACCGTAGTGCCCTGTTGCCGTATGTCAATTCCAACCCCGGAATCGGAGAGGTCAACCTGAATTCGACCCTCGCCATTTTTACCGCGGCGAAAATCAATATCGCGCAGCGAGTGTTTTTGCGCGTCCTTTTTGGCCTCTACAAAACGCGAGATGGTGCTGGAGGCTGCCAAATCCGCTGGCTTTCCATGCAAAGTGATCAAAAGGCTATTGCCTTCAATTTTGGTGTCATAGGTCGTCATCTGATTGAGGTTGACCACCATGCGTGTACGGTTGCCGGCCTGGACGATATTGGCGCTACGCAAGTTTCCCTCGGTGAAATCCTGAACTGATTTTCCCATGCCGTTTTCGGTATTGGGGAAATCAAACACAATACGAGGCGGTGTATTGATGGTAAATCCTACAGGAGATTTATCAAGTGGCTGAGCCAACTCAACCTTTACAATTGCCGTTCCGCCGCCGGCACTGTTGACACTTAGCGCGGTGATGCTATTCAGCGCATCAGCCTGAACCTGCGGACTGAATATACCGAATATAATGAATATGCCCAGCAATCGAGCCATGCCTTTGGTCATGTTATTAAGCTGTCTCATGGTTTTGCTCCCAAATCATTCAAGTAATTGCAGGCTGCTCATCCGTTCAGTCCAGTCTCCGGCGCTATCTTGCACCATTTCTTTGATTATCAATCCCGTATCGTTCACTTCCTTAATCAAACCAAAGTTCAAGCCAATATGGTTGCCGGCTTTAACCCGATGCAGCTTGCCGTCGGGAGCACGAATTACCGCATAGCCAATTTTATTCTGAAAAAGAAACCCCACCATTTTGAGGCCTTCGAGCGGATATTCTTCCAATGCCTCCTTGGGACGATCCCGATCCGGTTGATTCGTTCCTGCAAGATCGCTGGGGCGCGACTCCTGTTTACGCGGCTTGAACGGGTCGGGCAAATTTTTCTCGTTTGAGTAAATGAAAGGCTCGTAAGGCTTTACCTCCGGGGGAGGCTCAATTTTACCGCGCATATCCGCCCCGGCATTCTTGACGAAATCATGCAAATCCTGGAATTCCTCGCCCCCACAACCAGTCAGCAGCACCGAAGCAAGCGCTAGATAAATCAGCTTCATCAGCCCCCTCCCCCATGCCCGCCAGGCTTCGTTGGAGCTGTTGCTGGAGCAGCCGCCGGAGTGTCCTTCTTCTTTTGCGCGGCAGCTTCATCAGGATCAAGGTAACGGAAAGTTTTCGCTGTGGCATCCATAACCAGTACTACAGCTGGTTGGGCGCCAGCAGTAGTGGCTTGTGTACTACCTGAAACAATTATCGAAATATCATTAAGCGTGACAATGCGTGGCAACAACCCTATATCGCTGGCAAATTTACCGATGTCATCGTAATTGCCCGACACTTTAATGGTAATCGGTTGTTCTATAAACGCACCGCGCGAAACTGGATCGCCTGGCTTAAACAATTCAAACTGCAGCCCGCGTCCCAAACCGGCTTGATTAATATCAGTCAACAACGCATCCATTTCAGATTTACTAGGTAGTTGTTTGAGCAAAGCGCCGAATGATTCCTGGGTTTCAGTGAGCTGTTTCTTGATCAGGTCCAGATTGATCGCCTGTTTCTTTTTAAACAGGAAAGTATCCTTTAAGGTAATTTCCTCTTGCTTGATTTTACTCAGCTCTTCCAACTGAGGCTCCCAGATAAACCACGCGCCTGCAGCAACCACTACAGCAAACATCGCCACGAAAGCCATGATTTTAGCCAGCCAAGGCCATGCACCGGGGGTTTTCGGATTTAAATTTTTTAGTTCTGTTAAATTCTTTTTGAGGGCGTCCAGGTTCATTATGCCCCCTTACCCTTTGGTGCGGCCGGTTTGGCGGGTACCGCTTTAACCGACAAACTGAAGTTCAATGTAAACTCGCTAATTCGGTTATTACCCACTCTGGTGGAGCTCACTACCACCAATGTAGCTGATTCAAGCCAAGGCGAATCATCAATTGCGCGCATTAATGTGGAAACACGCGCATTTGACTGTGAATAACCAACCAGATTGATTTTTTTACCCGATTGTTTGAGCGACTTGAGGTACACACCTTCCGGCAGGATACGCAACATTTGATCCAAAAGATGCACCGCATCAGAACGGTCGCTTTGCAATTTTTCTACCGTGTCCTTACGTTCAAGCAATGCTTTCGTTTCTTCGCGCAGTTTTTTGATTTCTGCTATTTGTGCATCCAGTTTTGCAGTTTCATCTTTCAGGTAAGTATTGCGCCTTTCCTGGTAGGATATCTGTGTACCGATCGCAACCTGCACGAACCCCACCAGCATCGCGCCCAGCAGCACAGAAATTACGCTGAATGCAATAAACTGAATTTGGCGGGCGCGCCGCTTTTCCGCGCGATGCGGCAATAAGTTTATGCGCATCATGTTGGGTCAAACCTCCGCAGGGCAAGACCGCATGCAATTATCAAAGAGGGCGCGTCCGCTTGCAATTGCCGCGGTTTAATGCGGCTCGATAATGCCATCAAGGCAAACGGGTTGGCCACCATGGTGCTAACCTGGGTTCGGGTTGCCACCGCATCATCCAGCCCTGGCAATGCCGCGCATCCACCCGCAAGCACAACGTAATCAACTTCGTGGTATTGCGTCGAGGTAAAGAAAAACTGTAAAGCACGGGCAATCTCCGTCACTACATTTTCACGGAAGGGTGACAACACATCGCTCTCGTAATTATCCGGCAGTCCCCCGCTGCGCTTGGCAGACTCAGCCTCTTCAGCAGACAAACCAAACGCACTTTGGATCTGCTCGGTCAACTGGTTACCGCCCACCTGCTGATCCCGCGAATATACCGATTGCCCGTTGCGCAACACATTGACATTCATAACACTTGCGCCGATGTCGATCAGCGCAACACACTTGTCCACCGCACCTTCGGGCAGCTGATTGCGAATCTGCTCAAACGCTATTTCGGACGAGTAAGGTTCTACATCCACAACCACGGTTTTAAGCCCCGACAACTGAGCAGCCGCAACACGATCCTCGACGTTCGCTTTGCGGGAGGCCGCCAGCAGAACTTCCAACTCTTCGGGATTGTCAGGCGCAGGCCCGATCACCTGAAAGTCCAGGTTTACTTCTTCCAGAGCAAAAGGAATATATTGATTGGCTTCGGATTCGACTTGACTCTCAAGATCTTCTTCGCGCATGCCAGCGGGCAAAAGAATCTTTTTGGTAATTACTGCGGCTGCGGGCAAAGCCAGGCTTATATTCTTGATGCGCGTCCCCATTCGCTTCCAGGCACGTTGCATAGTTTCCGAAACAGCATCAAGATTATTGATGTTGCCGTCTGTAATGGCATCTTTGGGGAGCAACTCGATTGCATAACGCTCGACTATGTAACTATCTTTTTTGGAAGACTGACTCAACTCGACCATCTTGACAGAAGACGAACTGATATCCACACCTATCAGCGGTGGTGCCGAGGCACTCAAAAAATCTAGCGGAATATCAAAATTTACCTTAAGCATAGGCCGGTTAGAGCTTTATTTGTACAAAGTGGTTTAAATCCTAGCAATAACTATAAATCGTGTAAAGCTATTTTTGAGGGTTATTTTATTCAGTAGAGGCTATATAATTTTACATACTAACAATATCATCAAATTTCCGGACAACTGCAAATGCATTCCCGCCGCTGGCTTCTTCCCGTTCTTGCCGCATCAACTCTTTTTTTACTTCCGGCGATATTGCTTGGCCTAGCGGTTATTTTGGCTTACCCGGCATTGCCATCACTTGAGGTGCTTACCGACTATCGACCGAAAATACCTCTGCGTATTTACAGCGCGGAAGGTGAGCTGCTTGGTGAATTCGGGGAAGAACGCCGCGCGCTGATCACCATCTCTGAAGTTCCCGAGGTCATGAAACAAGCCATTCTAGCCGCAGAGGATGACCGATTCTACGAGCATGGCGGCGTAGATTACAAGGGAGTAATACGTGCTGCCATTTCCAATTTTACCTCCGGTGATGTAAAGCAAGGGGCCAGCACTATTACCATGCAGGTAGCACGTAATTTTTTCCTTACCAAGGAAAAAACCATAACGCGCAAGTTTAATGAGGTATTGCTAACCTTCAAAATCGAGCACAGCTTGAGCAAAGATGAAATTTTGCAGCTGTACATAAACCAGATTTACCTTGGTCAGCGTGCGTATGGATTTGCTGCAGCTTCGCAAATCTATTTCGGCAAACCGCTCGGCCAGGTAACCGTGGCAGAAGCAGCCATGCTTGCAGGATTACCCAAAGCACCCTCTCTTTATAACCCGGTAGTCAATCCACAACGTGCAAAACAGCGCCAGCTATACGTTCTGCGCCGCATGCACGAACTTCATTTTGTCACTGACGAACAACTTCAGCTCGCGCAACAGCAGCCTATTGCGGCC
Organism: Nitrosomonadales bacterium; assembly: GCA_016218465.1. Classification (GTDB taxonomy): domain Bacteria; phylum Pseudomonadota; class Gammaproteobacteria; order Burkholderiales; family Gallionellaceae; genus Gallionella. The sequence continues at coordinate 11,783 of JACREA010000083.1, forward strand.
AAGCGAGGTAATCAGGAATTCGGAACAAAATCTGATTACCTGTTGGAAATGGTGCGTCAGGCTGTATATGAGAAATTCAAGGAAGATACTTACACGCAAGGCTTCAAGGTTTACACCACCATCCGGCAACGGGATCAGCTCGTAGCGTATCAGGCGGTTCGCACCGGAGTACTTGATTACGACCGTCGTCATGGCTATCGCGGCCCGGAAGGTTTCATCGCTATACCCAAGGACCAAACCAGTGCCGAGTACAGCGCCGAGCAGCTGGAGGAAGCGCTTCTGGATATTCCTGACAGCGATGATTTGATTCCTGCTGTAGTTCTGGAAGCAACGCCCAAGCTGATCAGGGCATACTGCAAGGGCGGAGAAATTGCAGAAATCAGCGGCGACGCCTTGCTTTTCGTGCAACCGGCCTTAACAAAAAAGGCAGCACTGAACCAGCGTATTAATGCCGGCTCACTTATACGGTTGCAAAAAGATAACAAGGGGATTTGGCAGATAAGCCAGCTTCCGGAAGTCGAGGCTGCCTTTGTTTCCGGCAATCCGCGCGAAGGCGCCGTCTATGCGCTGATTGGCGGCTTCGATTTCAATCGAAGCCAGTTTAACCATATCACGCAGGCGTGGCGCCAGCCGGGGTCGAGCTTTAAGCCTTTTGTGTATTCTGCAGCACTGGAAAAGGGCTTCACACCAGCCACTGTGATCAATGATGCGCCCTTGATCTTTGATGCCGAACAAACAGGTAACGAGCCTTGGCAACCTAAAAATTATGATGAAAAATTTGAAGGCCCGATGCGTATGCGCCAGGCATTGCTCAAATCGAAGAATCTGGTTTCGATACGCATCCTGCAATCTATCACACCCCAATATGCGCATGACTACACCGCCAAGTTCGGCTTTGACGCAACCAAATATCCAGCCTATCTGACCATGGCTCTGGGCGCCGGGTCTGTGACACCCATGCAAATGTTGACTGCTTATTCCGTATTTGCAAACGGGGGCTTTCTCGTCCCCCCCTATTTCATCCAGCGCATTGAGGATGCGGGCGGCAATGTGCTTAGCAAAACTACTCCGGTTGCAGCAGGTGAAGGTGCGCAGCAGGTTATCGATGTGCGCAATGCCTTTACCATGGTCACCATGCTTCAGGATGTAGTCAAGCATGGAACAGCCGTTCGTGCCATGCAGCTTGGCCGGCAGGATCTGGCCGGCAAAACCGGAACCACCAACGACTCTGTAGATGCATGGTTTTGCGGTTTCCATCCGACCATAACCGGCATATCATGGATCGGTTACGATCAGCCTCGCAGCTTGGGCGACAAGGAAACGGGGGGAGGTGCTGCCTTGCCGATCTGGATGAGCTATATGGATAAGATACTCAAGGATGTACCGCAAGCGGTCTACACCATGCCGGAAAACATGGTTGCCGTACGCATCAACGAGGATGGTTATCGCGATGAGGACAGTTCGCGGATCGAATATTTCTATCAGGAGAATGTACCAGCAGAGCAAGCCATGCCCGCACCCGGAGAAGAAACCAAACCTGCGGACACCATCAAGGACCAACTGCTCTGATCGCACATATGGCAAAAGAACGCGTACAGCAAAAGCGTGACCTGATGCGAGAACAACTGGCTCATCAGGCCGCCAAGCTAATGGCCGAGGACGGCATTACCGATCATGCCTTCGCCAAGCGCAAGGCCGCACGGCAACTGGGTGCGGCGGACACTCAGCATCTGCCCAGCAACCAGGAAGTTGATGAGGCGCTGCACAGCTATCGTGCGCTCTACCAGCACGACAGCCACCCCGGCATCCTGAGGCAGCTGCGCGAAGAAGCGCTTTCATCAATGCGGCTGCTGGCGGAGTTTCATCCCTATCTGACCGGTTCGGTGTTGAGCGGCACAGCTGGCGAACAGTCGGACATCAATTTGATTCTGTTCAGCGATGACGCAAAAGCCGTGTTGTTGTTCTTGCTCAAGCACAAGATCGACTTCGAGGATGGAGAATGGAAAGTACAGATCGGTGGACACCAGGAGACCGTACCAAGCTATACGCTTACCGGCGAGTCCGGCATGCAAATACATATCGTCGTGCTGCCCGAAAACGCCCGTCATAGCGGCAGTCGCCACCCGGTGACTCATGCGGATATTACGGCAGTAGAAAAGATGATAGAGGACTGAGGGCTAAGTGCCGAGGAAAAACCCATACACCAGAGGCCACTCAGTCCTCGCACTTCAGCCCTTAGATTTAAGCCACCTTGCAGCATCCAGCG